>JAUSKR010000017.1 GCA_030649445.1 bacterium | reverse complement strand
ACAAGGCACGATCAAATCATTACGCCATCGGTGCGTTTAACACTTCTAATCTTGAGGTGACGAAGGCGATTTGTCGGGCGGCAGTTAAATTTGATGTGCCGATTCTGATTTCGACGACACCGAGTGCTATTGAATACGCGGGACTGAAAACGATCTTTGATATTGTCTCGGATGAAATTGCTGACTCGAAGATAAGAGCCGCCATCCATCTAGACCACGGCAATGATTTTGATGTTATAAAGAAAGCAATAGAAATTGGTTATAAGTCAGTTATGTTTGACGGCTCGAAATTACCATTTGATGAAAATGTTCATCTGACGGAACGATTAGTCGAATTTGCCCATCGCTTCGGCGTTGCCGTCGAGGCAGAAGTTGGTGTCATTGGCCATGAGGAGGGCGGAAAATTGTCCGGACCTTCAGCCAAAAGCGCGCCGAACGAAGTTAGAAAATTTATCGAATTAACGGGGGTGGACTCAATCGCCGTCTCTGTTGGCAACGAACACGGCGCGCCGAAGGGTGAGAGTTTGGATTTTTATTTATTGGAGCGAATCGCTGAAGTCATCGATATTCCACTGGTTTTGCATGGTGCCTCGGGATTATCTGACGGCGACTTGATCGAAGCAATTGGTGTTGGTGTTGCTAAAATTAATATTGATACAAATATCCGCACTGCCTTTCTTCATCAGATTGAAACTTCGACAGAGAAAAAAGATTACCGAGTTCCGCTAACGGAGGGAATGGAAGAAGTCGAAAAAGTGGTAGAAAGATACCTCAATATTTTTTCAAATAAATAGTTTCCTCCCTTAAGCTAGGGGAGGTTAGGTGGGGTATGGAAAAATACCGACCTTATAATAATCCAGTAATTAAGCAAACAAGACAAAGGTTGCGGAGGAATCTGCCCTCACCAGAGCAGATATTGTGGTCAAAGCTTAAGAATAAACAACTAGATGGGTTTAAGTTTCGGCGACAGTATGGAATTGATAATTATATCGTTGATTTTTATTGTCCTTCTTGCCGATTAGCTATAGAAGTTGACGGAAATTCACATTATACTAAAAAAGGTCGAGACGAGGACATTCTACGTGACAAAAATTTAAATTTGCATGGAATTCAGGTTTTGCGATTTACAAACGAAGAAATTAATCATAACTGTGCAGGAGTTTTGGCAAAGCTTGTGGACTATTTGAATGGCCATACCACCCCTGGCCCCTCCTAACTTAGGAGGGGGAACACTATGAAATACGACATAATATGTATTGGAGATGCGACGGAGGATGTTTTTGTCCAGCCGGCTTTGGATGTTAAATATGACCGGACTTTTGGGTCTGGGCGGGGGATTTGTTTTGAATTTGGCGAGAAGATTCCGCTTAATTCTGTCCAATACGAAATTGGCGGCTCGGCTTGCAATGCCGCGGTCGGATTGGCCCGGCAAGGATTTAAAACCGCCATCGCCGGTGTTGTCGGCGATGATACCCCGAAGGACAAGGTAATTGAGCGGTTAAATCTAGAAAATGTCGATCAAAATAGCCTGACAATCTCGAAAAAAATTCAGACCGGCTTTGCCGTAATCTTCTCAATTGAGGGTGAGCGGACGATTTTTGTTTACCACGGACTAAGGGATTATTCGGACTTAAAGATTAAAAAAAACCTCAAATCAAAATGGTTTTTTGTCACACCTCTGGGCGAAAATACGGCTGAGATTGAGAAAAGAATTGTTGCAGAAGTGGCGGAAAATAATTCCTTTTTTGCCTGGAATCCGGGATCGCTTCAAATTACTCAGGGCGCCAGTCATTTCCAGCATTTACTCAAAAACACTTCGGTCTTGTTTCTGAACCGTGAAGAAGCAATTAAATTTACCAATTCAAGTATTGCGACTCGAACCGAAGAAGCGATGAAACGTCTGCGTCATCTCGGTGCAAAAATAGTTGTCGTCACCAACGGCAAAGAAGGCGCCAAAGCTTATGACGGGACTGAATTTTATGACATTACCGCTGACCAGAGGATTCGACGTGTTGATGCGACTGGCGCCGGCGACGCCTTTGCCTCTGGTTTTCTTGGCCGGCTGATTGACTGCGATATGAAAGAAAAAGTTGACCCCGATCTCATCCGCGAAGCGCTGAAATGGGGCATCAAAAATTCGAACTCTGTCATTCAATCTGTCGGTGCCCAAAAAGGGCTGCTCTCTAAGAGTCAAATCGAGCAATAAATATTCTTAATAAATGTAATTCAATTTGAGATTGAGCGTATTTTGTGATACGATGGCACAGTTAAAACTAAATTATCTTGTCATTTCGACCCCTCGGTGCGTCGAGGTTGGAGAAATCTTGATACAAGATCTCTCGACTCCGCGTTGCTTCGCTCGAGATGACAACAAGAGAAAGCCAATTAATAATTTAGGAAATAAATGCAGACAAAAGTCGACAAATTAAAACAAAGCAAAGTTAAACTGGTTGTGACATTTGAGCCGGGGGAGATGATTAAATATTTTGATCATGCTTATCATCACTTATCGCCGAGCGTGACGCTTCAGGGTTTCCGTCCCGGCAAAGCGCCGCGGGCACTGGTCGAATCAAACCTCGGTGTCACGCGGATTTTGTCGCACGCTCTTGACGATGCCGTCAACGAAAGTTATCAAAAAGCTCTCGTGCAAGAAAAACTCAACCCGATCTCAGCTCCGGCCATTAAAATCAATCAGTATCCGAACTATGGCGAGACAGTCGAGGAAATCAAAAATGGTTTCGAATATGAGGCCGAATTCACAGTTTTACCGGAAATAGTTCTGGGCGATTATTCGAAATTAAAAGTCGACAAATCGGCTAAAGAAGCTGTCAAAACTGACGACGTCCAGAAAATTCTCGATAATTTGCAGAAGCAAAAAGCCAGCTTCACCGCTGTTGACCGGCCGGCCAAAATGGGCGATTTGGCCGAAATTAATTTCGATGGTTCGGTCAAGTATGTCAAAATTGATGGCATGAGTTCAAAGCATCATCCGGTCGTACTTGGTGAAAAAACCCTTATTCCCGGTTTTGAAGAAGAAGTTGTCGGGATGAAAAAGGGCGAGAAAAGGTCTTTTAAAATAAAATTTCCAAAAGATTATCACGCCAAGAATTTGGCTGGCAAAGAAGCCGACTTTGATGTCGAATTGCTCGAATTGAAAGAAGTCAATTTACCGGCAGTTGACGACACTTTTGCGGCTGATTTTGGCCACAAAACTGTCGTCGAATTGAAAAAAGCCATTGAAAGTAATCTAGCGCTGGAGTACGAGCAAAAGAATGATAACGATCTTGAGCAAAAAGTCTTGGATAAAATTCTGCCGCTAGTCAAAGCCGATATTCCTGATGAAATGACGGAAAAAGAAATTGACCGGATGGTGACTGATTACCGGGCCCAGATGCAGAAAATGGGTGTCAATTTTGAAACATATTTATCCGGGATGAAAAAAACCGAAGCTGATATGCGCAAGGAAATGCGTGATGCGGCCGTCAAAAATATCAAAGTCGGTCTTCTGCTCGGCAAGATAATCGAGGAGCAGAAAATTGACCACCACAATCCTGATGCTGGCAAGCTGGCCATCCAGCATTTAGTAGATAAATTGACTTCGTAAATTTTCAATTTAAAATATAAAAACAATAATCAATAATAAATGTTTAAATATTTGAAAATTTAAGCATTTAAGTTTGTTTGAAAATTTTAAATTCTTAAATTTTAAATTCTCCTGAAAGGAGTATATGAGTTATTTAATTCCTACAGTTATCGAAAAAACGATCGGTGGCGAACGTGCTTACGATATTTATTCGCGTCTTTTGAAAGACCGGATTGTCTTTCTCGGCGGGCCGATTGATGATGATGTCGCCAATTTGGTCATTGCCCAGTTATTATTCCTCGAAGCTGAGGACAGCAAAAAAGAGATCGTTATGTATGTCAATTCGCCCGGCGGCAGCGTTTACTCCGGCATGGCGATTTATGACACGATGCAATACGTCAAGCCCGCTGTCTCGACGATTTGCGTCGGCATGGCGGCAAGTATGGCAGCGTTTTTGCTGGCCGGCGGTGAAAAGGGCAAGAGAATATCTTTGCCAAATTCGAGAATTCTGATCCACCAGCCGATGGGCGGGACACAAGGTCAGGCCGCCGATATCAAAATTCAGGCCGAAGAAATTCTCAAAGTAAGAGACGAGATGAACAAGATTTTAGCCAAAAATACCGGCCAATCTCTGGCAAAAATTGCCCAGGATACCGACCGTGATTTCTATATGCGAGCCGAAGAAGCGGTCAAATATGGAATCATAGATCGGGTTATTAAATAACCCTCAAATTATCAAGTATCAATTTTCAATTATCAATTAATTTTCAATTATAGAATTGTCATTCTGAGTGTTAACGAAGAATCTCTGAGATCCTTCACTTCGTTCAGGATGACAGAGAGGAATAATGAATATTGCTGAAATATTTGAGCTGGCCGTTCAAACCGGTATCGATAATGATCCGCGGGGACAGGCAAAGGTTGCCAAAATTTTGAAGAAGCGCAAAGAAGATTTTGCTGACCTACCGGCGAAGAAAAAAGCTGATTTTGACCAGTCGAAACTTGACAATCCTTATTCTGATTCCGGTATTCAATACGGCGATCTGAAAAGGGAAGTGAAGCGGGTTTTGGTCGGCATCGATATCGATTCAGCCGAGGTTCTGCTGGCAAATGAACTAAACAAATCTGGCAAGAAGATCGATTTAATTATTGCTCACCATCCGGAGGGAAAATCCCTGACCAATCTTCACGAAGTCATGGATATCCAGACAGAGGTAATGGAAAAAGCCGGCGTGCCGGCGAGTATTGCCGAGAAAATTCTTGAAGACCGCCTGCGCCAAGTTGCTCAAGGTGTTTCGGGCGCGAACCATTATCAATCGGCCGATACAGCCAGAATTCTCGATATCCCGATGATGAACATCCACACGCCGGCCGACAATTCGGTCTGGAAATTTGTCGACGAATATTTAACCAAGAAGAAGCCGGAAACTGTCGGCGAGATTCTCGAAGTGCTCAAAGAAATTCCCGAATACGCCGAAGGTGCCAAGCAAAATGCCGGTCCAGTTATTTTCGCTGGCTCGGAGCGATCACGGGCAGGCAAGATTGTCGTCTCCGGAATGACCGGCGGCACATCTGGTTCGGAGAAAATCTATGAGCGGATGAGCCACTTTGGCATCGGCACCGAGATCGCCATGCATGTCCGCGAACAGGACCGCGAAGAGGCAGTCAAACATTACATTAATATAGTAATAGCCGGCCACATGGCATCCGACTCTCTCGGCATGAACATCATCATGGATAAACTGGAAAAATCCGGCATCGAAATAGTGCCGTGTTCGGGATTTATCCGTCACTCAAGATTGAAGAAATAAAAAGTAATTTATACAATGGGGGGCGCCGGTGCGGTTCGACAGCGAACC
>JAUSKR010000044.1 GCA_030649445.1 bacterium | reverse complement strand
GGGCTCTCGAGAGCGCCACATAACCGAGACTATAGGTAAAAGCCCGGCTTAAATCAATTTCCACATATTCAAGCGTCATCCCCTGACTCTTGTGAACGGTGATCGCCCAGGCCAGACGGAGGGGGATTTGAGCAATCCAAGCGACTATCTGTGCGCCATCCTCAACCTTCCATTTCTCCGGCTCGGCTGTAACTTTTTTCTTACTGCTAAATATTTCGATCACCGGAAAATCGTCATCATTGAAACCGACGACCCGTCCGGTCGTGCCGTTGACATAGCCCTTGGCCATATTATTGCGGACAAACATAACGACCGCACCCTTTTTCAGTATCAGCTCTTCGGGGGCAAGGCAATCACGGATAAGATTGCGGACAATCTTGATGTTGCCGCCATGCTTCATATGATATGTTTGGCTTTTGGATTCTATCTTCTCCAGCTTATCGAGGTTGTAAGCATCGGCAATGGCGTTGTGCGTATAGAGTTTGGTTGACTCGACTCCGGCGGGAAACCCGGCATAAACCCGTCCGGCAAGGCGGGAAATCGAATCATTGCTGACACAATTACCCCTGATCTCGTTTAAAATAGTCAGCAATTTTGTGTCGGCTTGCCGATACTGACGGCAAAGATAGCAAATTTGAATATTCATTTTCTTCCAGACGCTGGAATCGGTGACAAATTTACCACCCCATTGGTCCTTGGCAACTGGCGGCAGCTGATAAAAGTCACCGCAAAGAACGATCTGCAAGCCGCCAAACGGACGGCCGTCCTCCCGCACTGCCCGAGCGATTTGATCAACCATATCCAGCTGATAACTGTGAAGCATGGAAATTTCATCGATTATTAGGACCTTGGCCTCCAAAAGCCGCTCGGAAATATTCAAATCGTTGATAATGTTGGTCAAATCATTGTCGGTCAATCTGTCTTTGATGCCGAAACCGGCCCACGAGTGAATTGTTTGGCCGCCCAAATGAGTAGCGGCAATACCGGTCGAAGCGGTCAACCCAACCCGGATTTCCCTGTCCTTGAGATAATCGATAAAACGATTGAGCAAATAGGTTTTGCCTGTGCCGGCCTGCCCGGTCAAAAGCACATTGGCACCGGAGACGAGTACGGTGGTACCGTTTGTCTAGACAGTTTTTAACCACTAACTTGGTTGGTAAAACTGAGACTTAATTTATTGATATTTTTGTTAAAGTATACTTCAGCCGGGGTTAATTCGTTAAGCCTGGAATGCGGTCGTTCATTGTTGTAAATCTCAAAGTACTCTGTTAATCCGGTTCTGGCTTCTTCTGCGGTGTTGTACGATTTGATGTAAATATTCTCATATTTGACATTGCGCCAGAGGCGCTCGGTGAAGATATTGTCCATGCACCGACCTCGTCCGTCCATACTGATCTGAACATTGTTCTCGATCAGAATATTGGTGTACTGGATCGAAGTGAAGTGACTGCCCTGGTCTGAATTTTCAATCTCCGGAATATTGATGACCAGAGCTTTCTTGAGATTGCTGATCACGAACTCAATATCCAAACTGCTGCTTAATTCCCATGCTACCACATAGCGGCTGTACCAGTCCATGATTGCCACCAGATAACAGAATCCGTGGTTTAATTTGACATAGGTGATGTCGGTGCCCCAAACCTGATTCGGGTGATCGATTGTTAAATTTCGCAGTAAATATGGATATGTCTGATTCTGAATGTTCGGCTTTGACAGATTCGGTTTGGGATAAATGGCTTCGATGCCCATGAGCCCCATTAATCTTCTGACATGCGGCCGGCTGACAATGATTTTGTGTTCTCGCTTCAAGACTCTTTTGATTTGCCTGGCGCCGTAGAATGGACACTTGGTGTAAATCTTATCGATGTTATTCATCAGATCAATATTTTCTTGGCTCATCGGCACCGGCTGGTAGTATAGACTGCTTCTGGAAATGTCCAACAGTTCGGCTTGGCGGGAGATGGTGATATCGAGATTGTTCCTCTCAACCAAAACGGTCTTTTCACGGTGTTCCAAAGGGTCCAAGTTTTTTTTTAAGCCAGGCCAGTTCGGCGTCTCGCTGGCCGATTAGCCGGTGCAGTTCGTCAATGGTCTTCTGATAATCTTCCTTTTCTGATTTCTCGGAAAAAATCTTGGGGGAGTTTTGGATCAATTGCTTTTTCCAGACGCCGACTTGGATCGGGTGGACTTCATACTGGCTGGCTACTTGGGAGGTAGTCTTGATTTCCTTGATTGCTTCTAACGCGACAGCTGCTTTTTCTTTTGCAGAAAAACTCTTCTTCATGGTTTTTAATCCTTTCTTTTGTCCTGATTTTACCAGAAGTCGGGGTCTTTTTGCTGTCTAGATTATTGGTACCAGTATAGAGAATGTCAAAAACAGCCTGCTGTTCAGACCCCAGTGGTTCTCTTTTTCTAAAATTCTTTGCGCCGCTGATCTTTTTATTCTTGAAGTTCGCAGGTGGAGAAATCCGGCCATTGTTTATCTTCTCCAGGCGGGACCTGATCCCGCCTACTTGGCGGTCGAGTTTCCGGGCGATCTCAATTGCCCCCAGTCCTGCCTTAGAATATTCAGCCAGCCTTGCTTCTTCTTCCGCTGTCCATGGCCGGTAAGCATTTTTATGCTCTTTCCGGATGTCATCAACGGAGTACGATTTGTCGCTCATTGTCCCCCTTTTTCGATCGTTAAATTTACTCCTTTCATTATACCGAACAAAGGTAGAA
>JAUSKR010000014.1 GCA_030649445.1 bacterium | reverse complement strand
CTGAGATATCAAAAAACGATATTGATTTTCAGGTCAAAACTTTGCCTTCTGCCCTCCACCCACACAATGTTTATTTGGCGATGTGGCTCAATCTAGGTATCTTGGGATTGATAATTTTTGTTATAATGGTTGTGAACTTTTTCCGCCGGCTCTGGCCGCAACGAAATTATTATCTAGCTCTCTGCCTAATGGCGGCGATGTCAGCCATTCTAATTCACGGTTTATTCGACACGACCTATTTCAAAAATGATTTGTCAGCAATTTTTTGGCTGATTCTGGCGTTTGCAGAATTAATTATAATCGGAAAAAATGCAGAAAATTAACCGCAATAAAATCCGTTTTTGGCTGATCGAGGCGCTGGTTATTTTCTTGCCATTCAGTGCTTGGCTGGTCAGCTTGACCGGCCGGCCGGAAATAAGCCTGATCAGAGACATCCTTGTTTTTAGTTTATTTTTAGTCTCCCTTTTTGAATTTAAGATCGATAATTTCAAGAAGCCACTACCAATAATTATTCTTGTCTATATCTTCGTAATTCTATTATCGTATTTTTGGGTTCAAGCAAGCACAGCTCAATGGTTTAGAGGAGCAAAATTTTCGATCACGCCGATGCTTCTGATGCTTACCCTGATTACATCGAAGCTCGAAAAAAAAGAAATAAGAATCATAGTTAAAACTATTATTGGCACCAGTCTTATCGTCATCGTTCTGGCAATTTTAGAGCTTCTTGGCTTTAAATTACCGACCGTTTCTGTTTTATCCGGTGCTGGCGCGCTCGAAAGCATCAATCTTGTCGGTGCGTTGAAAATTAACCGTCTGGCATCAGTTTTAGCCGGACCAAACGCTCTCGGTTTATATCTGCTAGTAATTATTTCAATCTTGCTTGGCTGGCGGGAAGAGATTAAACATTATAAACCAATATTGTTTTTCTCTGCTTTAATCTTAATTTTAACATTTTCCCGCAGTGCTTGGATCGGTCTCATCGTTTTATTATTATATCTAGCCATTTTTAAATATAAATTGTCGTTTGTAAAAATATCATATCTTTTCATACTTTTGGTTGTCTTAGTTAGTGGGATATTCTATTTGTCAAAAAAATCACAGACTTTATCTCAAATTTTTAATCATGGTCTTTCGACTGATATGCGGCTTGAGCAATATAATCGGATAATCAAGGAAAAATTTGAGATTGGTTTGCTTGGCCGCGGCGCCGGCGCGGCTGGGCCATCGACTCAAAACCGTCTTGATAATGGCCCGAACCGCTGGACTGAAAATACTTATCTTGATATTTTTGAAGAGTTTGGCCTTATTGGGGTGATGCTGTTTATCTCAATAATTTTACTGATTCTAAAAGAATCAGTAAAAAACCGGCAAAGTAATTTTGGCCGGGTCGCCGTATTATTAATACCTTCGATGATGATTGCTGGATTTTTTATTAATTTCTATACCGGACAAGTTGCGGTATACTGTTTTTTTCTAGCCGGTGGGCTTAGTTTTGAAAGGACACAGAGATGAGCAGAATTTTAATTGACGGACGTTTTGTCGGTGTTGGCGAATCAATGAGCCGTTACACCCTTGAACTGCTTTCACATATTCTGGAGATTGATAAAGAAAATGAGTACACGTTACTGATTCGACCAGCCGGGGAAGAAACTATTGAGAAATCCGAAATCCGAAATCCGAAATCCGAAACAAATTCAAAATTTCCAAATCTCAAATTCAAAACGCTCGACATTCCTCACTATTCTCTCGGCGAGCAGACCAAACTGCTGAAGTATTTAAACCGCGAAAAATTTGATTTGGTTCATTTTCCACAATTTAACCACCCGGTCAGATATAAGGGGAAATATGTCGTGACGATTCATGATCTGATTTTATTGAACCACGCCAAGGCCGGTTTACTGAAACGACTGGCATTTTTGCCGGTCTTGAAATCGGCGGTGCGGGATTCGGTAGCGATTATCACCGCCTCAGAGGAGACAAAAAGAGAAATTGTTTATACATTAAAGGGCGACGAGAAAAAAATTAGTCTGATTCATCACGGCATCGACCACAATAAATTCAATATTACGGCCAAGAGTCACCGGACTGAGCTGGATGATTTTTGCCGGAAAAACAAGATTGATCACGACTATTTGCTTTATGTCGGTGCCTGGAAATCACACAAAAATGTTTCGCGGATGCTCGAATCATATGAAAAATATTTGCAAGAAAATGAAAAATTCGTCCACCTGGTATTAGTTGGACGAGTCGATAAGAAAGAAAAAGCTATTCTAGCTAAAATTGATTCAATCAATAAATCCCAGACTCCGAACTCCGAACTCCGAACTCCGATCATTGCCGCCGGTCCTGTCTCCGACGACCGGCAATTGGCGGCGGTTTACGGCGGAGCGATTGCCTACGTCATGCCGTCGCTGGCTGAAGGTTTTGGCTGGCCGCCGCTAGAAGCAATGGCCTGCGGCACGCCAGTTATCTCCTCCAAAGTTTCCTGTATGCCGGAAATTCTTGGTGATGCCGTCCATTATTTTGATCCATTAAATGTTGATGATATGGCGGCGGCGATGGCCAAAATCATACAAGATCATACTTTGCGCGAAAATCTAATAAAAAAAGGCCTGGAACAGGCCAAAAAATATAACTGGGACGAGACGGCGGAGAGAACCCTCGAAGTGTACAAAGAAATTCTGAATTAGTTTTTTCTTTTCGATTTTTTAGATGAAAGAAGATATCGAATGGTACGAAAATCGAGACGATCGTCCAATTTCTAGTACTTTTTATTTTTCTAGAATGTTTTGTCAATGCCGCCGGCCCGGTGAAGGGCGAGCGGCATCAGCTCGATTTGGCGCAACTTTTTTGAACAGGACAAGTTGCCAGCCATGGATTGCCGCTAGGGCAGAACCTCGACGATGATCGACTCGTTTCCGCTCGGAGTTTCGATCGTGAAGGTGTACGGACCCGCGATGGAGGGCAACAAGTGACCGCGAGCGAAAACATCGTTGACGGTCGAGCCGTCGGGTGTCTCGACATTGATCTTTCTCGGCCGTTCCATCCCACCTCGGGCATGGCTGACCAAGATGTTGATCGGATCACAGGTGCGGACGGTGCCGTCTGGCCGGATGGTGTAGACGAACAAGCTCCAGAACCAGCCATTCGTCTCGTACTGGCGGTACATCGAGCCACGCTGGTCGAACTCGGTCGGCCGGGTCTCGCTGTTAGTACAGTCCGTCGGAACAGTGTCAGGCATGGCCTTCTCCTTGTCGTTGTCAGAACCAGTTGAGTCTATACCACCACGTGGTTACGGAAAGTGTTTTAATTATTACAATATTATTGTGAGTTAATCAAGATCATTAAAAAAAAGAGGCGGTAAAACGACTGCGCGCCCGCCATCCCCGGAGGGAGGCGAGCGCTGGGTCTGCAATTTTGTTGCCAGGTTTGCGAACCTGGTGGCTCAGACGAGCCTGAGCCAGCACGATCCGAGAACGGCGTGAATGCCGTCGCTCAGGCCGATGATCACCTCCACCAGGAACTCGCCCTTCTGGTGGATCACCAGCCTCATCGGGTCGGCGGGATCGTCGAACTCGTAGCTTGGGGCGGTAGTCGTCCCCGCTACGGACACGCGCAGGCTGGTCGTGATGGGGTCAATCCCACCACGGCTAGGGCTGGTCAGGACGAGGCGGATTGGCTGGTTGATCTCCCCGACGAACCATGACCGTCCGTCCTTGGTCTCGGTCGTCAGGGTCTTGCCGACGACGTCGGCGGCGACCAAGACGAACGGCGCCGATGCAGTCTGCGACTGGATTGTCAGGTAGAGGACGAGGTCGGTGTTCGCACCTGGCTTGGACACGGAACAGGTGAACTTGTAGTCGCCTGCTGGCCACGATACCCACGTACCTTCGATGTACGGCTCCTGGCTAGTAGTCAGCGAGCTTAGCACCTTCAAATCGTGGACTTCCCCACTGTCCACCATTACCCTGACGAATGTGCCGACAGCCACCGCTGCCGCTTCGTCCTTGATCAGCAGTTGAGGGAAAGGTCCCAGCACGACGTTCTGGGTCGACTGGGCATAGAACTTCGGTAGGCTCTGCACGATCGGCGCGGTGGCGCTGCTGCCACCGCAACCGACCAGGGACATCGCGGCCAAGGCCGCGATCGCGACGAAACGTGCGGAGTTCCGCATGGCTCTCTCCAAGCGCGGCCTCATGGACCGCTAGCTTTGCAGTGTGAGGGCGATAACCATCAGGCACCGGAAAACTCCATTACACTAGCACATTATTATAATTTTGTCAAGATTGAATCCGAGAATTCGTTATGATAGATTGATTGCATAGATTTAAGCGTTTTGATTTCATCTTTCCACCACCCCTAACCCATCGCTTCCACCCCACCTAACCTCCCCTCGGGGAGGGGAGGGACGGCTCGGAGAGGAGGGGAATTGTGCGCGGGAATGACAAAAAACTTAATTCTTCATTCTGTATTCTTAATTCTAAATTAAAGCGGGAGAGACTATGTACACGACTTCGATGACGATCGCACTGGTGATGGCGGCCATTTCGATTGTTTATGGCCTGATTTTGGCGAGGGTGGTAAGCAAAAAAGATGCCGGTAACAAGAAAATGACTGACATCGCCAAGGCGATTCAGGAAGGGGCGATGGCCTTTCTAAACCGCCAGTATTCGACCGTCGCCGTTGTGGCAGCTGTTCTTTTCGTCGTACTATTATATGCGCTCAATTATAAAGTCGCCCTCGGCTTTCTCGTCGGCGCTGTTTTCTCCGCTCTGGCTGGCTATATCGGTATGATGGTCTCAGTTCGCGGCAATGTCCGCACTGCGGAAGCCTGCCGCAAAGGCCTGCCGGCCGGGATGGATGTTGCCTTCAAATCCGGCACTGTTACAGGAATGCTCGTCGTCGGCTTGGCCCTCATGGCTGTGGCCGGATTTTACGCTATTTTCAAGGATATCAACGCTCTGATCGGCCTCGGTTTCGGCGGCTCGCTCATTTCAATTTTTGCTCGGCTTGGCGGTGGTATTTTCACTAAAGCGGCCGACGTTGGTGCTGATCTGGTTGGAAAAGTCGAAGCTGGTATTCCCGAGGATGATCCGCGCAACCCGGCCGTCATCGCTGATAATGTCGGTGACAACGTTGGTGACTGCGCCGGTATGGCGGCTGACCTCTTTGAGACTTACTCCGTCACGGCTATTGCGACAATGCTGATGGGCCACCTTTTCTTCTCGAATTTTGATAACGCGACCTATTTTCCACTCGTATTAGGCGCGGCTTCGATCGCCACTTCAATCGTCGGCAGCTGGTTTGTCAAACTGGGTAAGAATTCCAAAAACATTATGGGCACGCTCTACCGCGGTCTGGCTGTTGCCGGCATTCTCTCGGCTGTTCTCTTTTACTTCATCACGAAGTGGATGATGGTCGACAATGGTATCTATACAGTCAGAGCACTCTATTATTCATCTCTGGTTGGTTTGCTCGTCACTGCGGCCATGGTTGTCATCACTGAATACTTCACCTCGAAGAAATTTCATCCGGTTCAGTCCATCGCTTCTGCGTCACAGACCGGACACGGTACCAACGTCATTGCCGGTCTGGCTGTCTCGATGCGCTCGACTGCGGCTCCAGTTATCGTCATCGGCGCCGCTATTCTCGGCTCTTATTCCCTGGCTGGTCTCTACGGTATTGCAGTGGCGGCGATGGCGATGCTGTCTATGGCTGGCATCATTATTGCCATCGACGCTTTTGGTCCGGTCGTTGACAATGCCGGCGGCATTGCCGAGATGGCGGAGTTACCAGCCGACGTCCGTGTCCATACCGACGCGCTTGATTCCGTCGGCAACACGACCAAGGCCGTGACCAAGGGCTACGCCATCGGCTCAGCCGCACTGGCGGCGATGGTTTTGTTTGCCGATTACACTCAGAAATTAGCCAGCGGCGGCACAAATTTAGCTTTTGATCTGCGCGATCCTTATGTCTTGGTCGGCTTGTTCCTTGGCGGATTACTGCCGTATTACTTCGGCTCCCTGGCGATGGAAGCGGTCGGCAAAGCGGCCGGAGCTGTCGTCGTCGAAGTTCGGCGCCAATTTAGAGAAATTAAAGGGATTATGGAGGGCAAGACCAAGCCGGAGTATGGCAAGGCCGTCGACATCGTCACTCAAGCGGCCATCCGCGAGATGATCCTGCCAGCTTTTATCACTGTCGTCTCGCCAATCCTCGTTGGCTTTCTGCTCGGTCCAGTCGCACTTGGTGGATTTTTAATTGGAACAATCATCACTGGTATCTTTGTCGCCATCTCGATGACCTCGGGTGGTGGCGCCTGGGACAATGCCAAGAAATATATTGAAGACGGCGCATACGGCGGCAAAGGTTCACTGGCTCATGCGGCGGCTGTGACCGGCGACACCGTCGGTGATCCGTATAAAGACACGGCCGGCCCGGCGATTAATCCGATCATCAAAGTTGTTAATATTATCGCTTTGCTCATCGCCAGCTCGCTGATGACCGTAACAGTTTCCAGCACGACCAAAATTGTTATAGTTGCCGTTATTCTAGTCGTCATCGCCGGACTGATGCTGCTGGGCGGGAAGAAAGCTGATAAGCCTGTCAGCTAGTCAGCCCTTCAGCTAATCAGTTTTATATGAAATCAGCCAAAGACATTGTGATTCATGAATTCACTCTCGACCGGATCGAAGGGGAGACGGCGGTTTTGCTCGATGAAAACGACGAGTCATTTGATCTGCCGGCAAAATTGTTGCCGAAAGAAGTCAAAGACGGCGAAGTTTTAGTTTTGACTGTCGCGACTGAAAAAGCCGAAACGAAGCGGCGAGAAAAAACGGCCAAAGAGATATTGAATGAGATCCTGAACGTTTCCAACATGTCATCCTGAGCATCGCGAAGGATCCCAGAGATTCTTCACTTCGTTCAGAATGACAAAAACAAAAAAGTCTCGCGATAGCGGAGACTTTTTTGATTGAACTTTTTGATTGAAATTTACGGTTGAGTCGGAGGAGCTGGTGGCGTCGGTTCGGTTGGGGTTTCGGTGGGAGTCGAAGTTGGCTCATCGGCCGTTTTGTCTGCTGGTGGTTCGGGGATGGTGTCAGTGGTACTGGCAGTAGCTGTTGACGGGGTTGATTGTGAGTCGTCAACTGGTGGTTCTGGAACAGTATCGCCAGTGTTCGCGGCGGCCGGATGTTCTGGAAGATCGATGTTCAGGTCACGTTTTGGAGTCTCAGTTGATGCCGCTGTAGTCTCATCTGCTGGCTTGAGCGTGTCGATATCTGGATTAAGTGGTGACGGAACGGTTGACAGATCTGATGTCGGTGAAGAATCGGCCGGGGTCGGAGACACAGGAGTCGCCGAGCTTGATGAATCAGCCGGCGGTGTACTTTGACTTAAAACTGCGCTAACCGTTTCTTCTTGCTTTTTCTTTTTACCAAATGGCCACATACTACCTCCATGTTAATTAAATCCGAAATTCGAATTTCGAAATCCGAAACTAATAAAAAAACATTTCTCTAATTATTTCTCATTGGAGGAGATAAGTCAAATCGACAGAGCAAGCCATAGATAATAATTAAATTGTTATGCTATAATTATCTCAATAATTAAAACTAAATCAGGCTTGATATTCAGGTGAAAATTAGAAGTCAATTTTTCAAGCAAAAGAAAGTCAAAATTACCATTTTATTGGTGGGAGTGTTGTTGGTTTTGTCACTTTTAGCATTCGCTGGCTATTCAGTTGCTTATGGCTCCAAGGTCTTTCCAAACCAGTATCTGGACGATCTAAATCTTAATGGAAAAACTAAGGTGGAATTAGCAACTTTAATCAAAAAGACTACCGAAGATTTTCAGAAGTCAACAATTACCTTGAAAAATTTAGACACCAGTAAAATTTATGCCATCAATCCGGCTGAAATTAGTTTGAATTATGATGTTGATGAGACGGTCAATCAGATTTGGGCGGTCGGCCGAAACAAAAGGGCTTTTCAAGCTCTCCGTCAACAGTTTCGAGCAATTTTCCGCAAAAACAAACACGCGTCGGTCCTGACTCTAAACATCGAGGGACTAAATAAAAAAGTAGCCGCCATCGCGACAGAGCTTGATCAACCAGAAAAAGATTACTCGATTTTTTATAAAGATGGCAAATTTAATCTCTTAACTGACCGCACCGCCGGAAAAAGGATTGACCAGGGAGAAATCATTGCGAATGTCAAAACCCGAATATCGAATGTCAAAACAGCTGATTATTCATTTGCTTTAAAGAACTATAGTCCGCAAATTACGACTGAAAATGCCAACAAGGTGCTCGATCAGGCCAATAAAATTTTAACTGCCGGTGAGTTAACATTAAAAACCGATAATGCCAGCTTCACAATTGACAGAGACACAATTGGCGGCTTTATTATTTCAAAAGGAAATGGTGATGATTTGAATCTGGTCTTGAACACTGACCGCGTCGCCGCTTATATCACGGCGCTGGCCACCAGTATTAATGTCGATCCAAAAGATGCCAAACTGACGACAGTTAACGGCAAAGTTAGCGTTTTTCAACTGTCTCAAGTCGGTAAAAATCTCGATGCTACCCAAACCAGACAAGACATTGAAAGCGCTCTCTTCACTCGTATAAACGATGGTACAACAGCTGTCGATTCCAAAATTATTAATTTGAAAATTGCCGTCAAACAGCCTGATGTTTCCTCTGATGCGATCTCACAATATGGCATTAACGAGATTGTCGGTACAGCGACGACAAGTTTTGCTAAGTCGCCTAGCAATCGCATCCATAATATTACTATCGGCGCAAGTGCGATCAATGGAGTCCTCTTGAAACCGGGTGAGGAATTCTCAACCCTGGACCGTTTGGGTAAAATCGACGGATCGACCGGTTATCTTCCTGAGCTGGTGATTAAAGATAATAAAACGATTCCGGAATTTGGCGGCGGACTCTGTCAAGTCTCGACGACGCTTTTCCGGTCGGCATTGAATTCCGGAATGAAAATTACGGCTCGGACTAATCATGCATACCGTGTCAGTTATTACGAACCACCAGCTGGGATGGACGCGACTATTTACAACCCGGCACCGGATTTCAAGTTTATCAATAATTACAGTAGCTATATCCTCATTCAGTCACAAATTACTGGAACGAAACTGACTTTTACTTTTTACGGCACCAAAGATGGCCGGAGTGTGATTCAATCGACTCCGAGTGTGACTAATTATGTCGAACCGCCGCCGCCTGTCGAGACAGTCAGCGCGGCATTACAGCCGGGTCAAAGACAGCTTACCGGCCACGCGCATCAGGGTGCGACGGCTGACTTTCATTACACCGTCAAAAGTACTAGCGGCGAAGTCTTGCAGGACAAAAATTTTCATTCTGTCTATGTCGCCATTGCCGAACAATGGCTGGTCGGTCCGCCAGTAACGGTCCCAGCGACATGTACTGATGGCGTCCAAAGTGGTGACGAAATCGGCGTCGACTGCGGCGGCAGCTGCCCGACACAGTGTCCAGCACCATAAAAAAATCCGAAATCCGATCCGCCATCTGGCGGACGAAATCCGAAACAAATTCAAAAAACAAAATTCATAATGTTTAAAACTTTTGATCATTTGAATTTAGATATTGTTTCGAATTTCGTGCTTCGATATTCGAAATTAAGGGAGGGGGTTTGAAAGAATTTGCTTACTACCAATGGACTGTTTCTGATGTTGTCAAACATTTTGAAACTGATATCGAGATCGGCCTTACAGAAGAAAAGGCAGTTCTTCTATTGCAAAAAAATGGTCCAAACTCTCTGACTAGACGCAAGGACGTTTCAGCGCTCAAAATATTTTTGCGCCAGTTCTCCAATCTGTTTATCCTTCTACTCTTTATCGCCGGGGTTATTTCCTATTTTACCGCCGGTCAGGTTCAAGCTCTGGTTCTGCTCTTAATTATCATTATCAATATCGCCCTCGGCTTCTGGCAGGAGTTTAAGGCCGAGAAATCAATTCTGGATTTGGAGCGGTCATATAGAGCCAACACTAATGTTATCCGAAGTGGCGCCAGTCAAAATGTTGAAAATGAAAAGATTGTTCTGGGCGACATTGTCGAATTGCAGGCAGGCAATAAAGTCCCGGCCGATTTGCGGATTATTGAATCGCTGTCGCTAGCAATTGACGAGTCATCATTGACAGGGGAATCCTTGCCAATAGAGAAAAAAACCACCCCGACCTCAATCGAAACATTACTGGCTGACCGCAAAAATATGGCCTACGCCGGCACTCTGATCGTTGCCGGTCATGGCAAAGGAGTGGTCGTGGCGGTCGCTGATCTGACGGAATTTGGCAAGATCGCCGGATTGATCGAAACAGCAGAAGAAAAAACTCATCTTGAGAAAGAAGTTATTTATTTAAGTAAGGTTTTGGGGATGATCGCCCTGATTTTGGCGGCGGTTGTTTTTGGCTTGGGCTATTATCAGCATCTTTCCACATGGGAACTATTAACCTTTACTATTGCCCTGCTGATCGGAATGGTGCCGGAAAGTCTGCCGACGGCCATCACTCTGGCGCTGTCTGTTGGAGTTTCGAGGATGGCTCGTAAAAAGGCCATCGTCCGGCGGCTGGCTGTCGTCGAAACGCTCGGTTCTGTCAATATTATCGCCACTGATAAGACCGGCACGCTGACGAAGAATGCGCTCTATCTGTCCAAAGTATTTTTATACGGAAAATCTAATTTTACCGAACAGAAATTAAGTTCTCAATCGGGGGAGACAGCTGAATTTTTGACGAGAGGTTTTTTTTGTTCTGATCACAAATCAAACGACTCAGTCGACCGGGCGATTGCTTCGTCTCTGGCAAAAGTGAAAAGAACTGACCAGCTAAAATCAAATTATGAAAAAATTGCCGAAGTGCCGTTTAGCTCTGAAAAGAAATTTATGGCTGTTACTATTAGTAATAAAAGCGGAAAATATTTAATAGCCAAAGGTTCGGCCGAAAAAATTCTCGATTTCTGCGATATTTCAGTCACAAACCGCCAAAAAATTCTCGATCAAGCAATTTTAATTAGCCGGTCTGGCCACAAAGTTGTGGCTCTGGCTGAAAAACGTCTCGGTTCCGGCCAGACGAGCGCTCTCCACGGCCTAACGTTTCGGGGTTTTTTTGCTTTTTCTGACGAACCTTCGCTCGGAGTAAAAGAAGCAATTTCAAAGACTATTTCTGCCGGCATCAGGCCGATTATGATCACCGGCGACCATCCTGAAACGGCCAAGTCGCTCGCCGCTGAAATTGGTTTTAGTGTTTCGGATACAGAAGTAATCACCGGCGAGATGCTCGAAAAGATGACAAAAGGGGAACTGACCGAGGCGTTGAAATCGGTCAAAATATTTGCCCGGGTCACACCAGTGGACAAAATAGACATTGTCAAAGCCCTGCAAGAGGGTGGTTATTGCGTTGCCATGACCGGGGACGGCACGAACGACGCGCCGGCGTTGAAAGAGGCCGATGTTGGCATCAGCATGGGCAAGCGTGGCACTGATGTGGCCAAGGATGCCTCCGACATTGTCCTGGCCGACGACCATTATGGCACGATCGTCTCTGCTGTCGAATACGGCCGAACGATTCAGGACAATATCCGCAATGTCATCACTCTGCTTATCTCTGGCAATTTCAACGAAGTTGTCCTGATCATTGCCGCCGTCATTTTCTCCCTGCCGGTGCCACTACTGGCTCTTCAATTACTTTGGATCAATATGATCACCGAAAATTTTTCCGCCATCACGCTGGCCTTCGAAAAGCCAAGCCGGCGGGTTCTCCTGCAAAAACCACGGCCGGTCAATGCCAGTTCGCTCAAAAGCTCGATCAAATACGCCCTGTATCTAACCCTCGTTTCGTTTATTCTCAGCTTGGGGCTTTATCTTTGGGGCTTGAATTTTTCGGTCAGTAAGGCGAGGACGCTCGTCTTTGTCTTTATCGTTTTGCTCGAGATTGGCTACGCCTTTTCGATCCGCAACCGTCAGCCGATCTGGCGCAATTTCAGAGGATTTTTTGAAAATAAATACCTGCTCGTCAGCGCGGTTCTGACGATTTTGATTCAGCTTTTGCTTTTCAGTGCTCCGTTGGCCAAGATCTTTGGTATCGTCAGCTTAACGGCGAACGAAACGCTGACAGTCGTAATTTTCGCCATCTTCTCATTCCTTGTCGCCGAACTAATCAAAGAATTCCTCGCCAAGAGGGAAGAGCTTTAGTACAATTTGCTTGGTGATTTTTCGTCTCTGAGTGTTGACATTAATTTTTGCAGGGTGTATATCTCAAATGACCGCAATCCGACCAAAGAGGAGATTAGGGTTGAAAAACGGCTACGTCACGGTTTGGACGGGATTTCTTCAACGGAATTATCCCGAGCTCTGGAAGACGCTTTTCGAAAGCGTTCTGCCGCCAGCCGAAGGAGACATCAAACAGCAGAGCCACTACCGGCGGATCATTCTATTGGTCGCCGCCTTCATCGGCGCGCGTATCAGTAGCCGCGAAATGCCGCCGGATAATGGGCGGCTCTGGGATGGTATCAGCAGTACCTTCCTTGGCGAGATCGCAGTCGAGTACCTGCCGCCCTTGACCTCGATCATCGGCCGACCGTTCTGGCGGGATTACGTCGATCTTCCTGGATATCATCGTGTGACCGAGCAGACTCTGGCCAGCGAGGCCGAACGGTTCTTCCCTGGGCTCGGCGCCGAGATCGCCAAGGTGCTGGTCAACCAGTACTTCGAGGACGGCAAGTGGCCGTTTGCGCACCATCCCAGTGTGGTGGAAGGAGCGATCCGCGCCGAGTGCGATTGGCGGCTGAAATAACCGCTCAAACATCCCGGTCCCATCTCATCAGGCACGCAGAGGTTCCACCTTGCCGCCCACCGAGGTGGGACTTCTGCGTTAGTTGGATTTCAAAACCGAAGCATTGTCATCCTGAACGAAGTGAAGGATCTCCAAATCAATATCGCTGAAATAACGACAATAGAGAGATTCTTCTCTTACGCTCAGAATGACAAAAAATAATATTGAGATATTGTTTAATCCTCAACTTTTAACTTCTTGTCCCGTGTAGTCCGCCCGAGGCAGACGTAGTGGGGTTAACTTTTTACTTTGAACTTTTCTCACCTGCTGCCTTGATGAAGGCCATGAAGAGAGGCTGAGGGCGGAGGGGGCGGGAATCGAATTCGGGGTGGAACTGGGTTCCGACCATAAAGGGATGATCTTTGATCTCAATTATTTCAACTAGATTACGGTCCGGATTGACACCGGCGACAACGAGGCCGCAACTTTCGAGTTGAGCCCGGTAATCATTGTTGACCTCGTAGCGGTGGCGGTGGCGCTCCATGATAATATTGTCGGTCGAAACCGGGAATTCATATTTATGATATGCGCTGTCAGCAACTGTGCCCTTTTGCAATTTACAAGCGTATTCGCCCAAGCGCATCGAGCCGCCGTAATCCTTATGGCGCAGTTTTGACTTTTGCTCCGGCATGATGTGGATAACCGGATATGGCGTTTCTGGGTCAATTTCCTCAGTGTGTGCACCTTTTAATTTACAAACATTTCTGGCAAATTCAATCGTGGCAATTTGCATGCCGTAACAAAGGCCAAAGTAGGGGATTTTATTTTCCCGGCAATATTGTGCCACGGCAATCTTACCTTCGACACCACGGGAGCCAAAACCGCCCGGGACGATAACGCCATCTAACTCTTTGAGCTCATTTAACTTGTCCGGATTTGTCTCGTATTCATTAGATGAGAGCCAGACCATTTTCGGGCAATATCCCTGTGTACAGGGAGCAATTTTGACCGATTCAATGACAGAGATGTATGAGTCTGATAAAACGTAACTGCCGGTCTCGAAATATTTGCCGACAATACCGATTTTGAGCTCTTTTTTGGCATCACAGACAGTTCCAAGAAATTTACGCCACTCAACCAGATCTTTTTTTCTCGGTTTCAAGTGCAATTGTTTCAAAATTTTATTGCCGAATTCTTCTTTTTCAAAATTGACCGGAATGTCATAAATACAGTCAACATCCGGGGCGCTGATGGCGTTTTCCGGCTCGATACTGCAGAAAGTCGCCAATTTTTCCCGCCGCTTGTCATCGATCGGATGCTCAGCACGGCAAAGGATAAAGTCGGGCTGGATGCCGCAGGAGTTCAATTCCCTAGTTGCTGTCTGGGTTAATTTCGTCTTCATCTCACCAACTTTGGAGGGAATAGGTAAATATGAAACGAGAACAAAGGTAACGTCGCGAGGATTTTTGCGGTGCATCATCCGAGCTGCTTCGAGGAAGATCAGGTTTTGGTATTCACCAACGGTGCCGCCGATTTCAATGATGGCAATCTCAGCTTTGGTTTTTTTGACTGCAGCGTTGATCCGGCGGATAATTTCTTCAGGTATGTGGGGGACAACCTCGACGCATTTGCCGCCATATTCGAGATTGCGCTCTTTTTCAATGACCGTCTGATAAATCCGGCCGGTCGTCATATAGTTCATTTTTGTCAGGTCTTCGCCGATAAACCGTTCATAATTGCCCATATCCTGATCGCATTCATCGCCGTCCTTGGTGACAAAGACTTCACCGTGCTCGGTCGGATTCATCGTGCCGGCATCAATGTTGATGTAAGGATCGGCCTTGAGAGCGGTAACGTGAAATCCCTTTGATTTCAAAATTGTGCCGATCGACGCTGTTGCCACGCCTTTACCGACCGAGGACATCACCCCACCCACGACGAAAATGTACTTTTTTGACATTTGTTTCTCCAGCTTGTCAGCCCGTAAGCCTTTCAGCCTATCAGCTGATCAGTATTAATATTTATTTTGTGAATTTTTCCATCCGCTTAGAGTCTTACTAACTTCTTCTGCTAAATCAAAATATTTTGAATACTCTGCCGCTGTAAGATATCTTAAATCACGGGAGAGGATGAGGTAAT
>JAUSKR010000034.1 GCA_030649445.1 bacterium | reverse complement strand
ATCTCATAAAACAAATTAAAGAGTGCTTCCGGCATAAAAACTCTCATTAAAAGGGGATCTCTATCATAACCAAACATTCTGCAGTGCTGCCAAAACGTGTCTGCCTGAGGAGCTTTCGAGGCGCGGCAGTAATAGACTGTTTGCAAGCTTTTGAAAGTTACACCTCTGCCCAGGCTGTTGCCGCCGATTATTATGCAAAATCCCTCGTCAAACGACATCCTCGAATTACCCTCAGGACCGGAATTCATAGTGTAGACGGATATTTCTGGTTTTGTTTTTAAAAAGCGAACAATTTCACCCAAGCTCTTAATGTCCGGCTTCGACACCTTTAGGTCGTCCCAGGCGTTCTTTATCCTGCCGGATACTTCATTCGAGTCAATATTGGCAAACACCAAATTTAAGTAGCTAACAACTTTGGCTTTTATTTTCTCATGATCTAGTATTCTAATACTGGGGTGCACAAGAAAATTACAAACGCTGGAATTGCCGCTGATTGAAATATGAGCGCATGTGACTAAGTATGTCTCAATTGCTCTTTTAAGCCCTTCCGCGATCCCGTCGCCGTGAAGAAGGTCACTAAGCTCGTCGTCGGCAGTGATTTTGTTGGTAAAAGGCTTTGGTTTTGTGTAGAAAAAATCGCCACCGAGATAATTTTTGCCTGGAGGAAAATAGTAAACAAAGGACGGTCTCCAGTTCGATTCCTCTGTTTGTAGCAGCAATGATTGCGGAGTAGCCGTGACCTGCAGATAAAAACTGCTAGTAGAAAGATTGAGGATCCCCTGCAAATGAGAATTAATCGCGCTCTGCTCCTCCTTGTTGACAAGAGTGTTTAAGCTAGCTGCATCAGCCTCGTCATCGACAACAAAGATTGGCCTGCCCTTGCAAAATCCAGACGAGGCCAAAATATTCCGCCATTTCTTTAAAATAGCAGAATTTTTTTTGAGGACAATTAGCGATGGTTTTCTTGCGCCAGCTCTCATGAATCTCATCTCGTCGTGCTCGTCGCAGATATTGAACGTATCCATCGAATCCAGAGCCCTATTGCATGTTTGCTTCTGCAGTGCGCTAATGTCGCTGGTTAAAAGGATAAAAATAGAAAATGCATCGTCTGTATCTGCAGCAGCCGCAATTATCCCGAACATCTGGCCAGTCTTTCCGCTTTGAACTTGGCCAAGAAGAAGCCCCTTTATGTGTTCTTTATGGCTGAAGGACTCGATGTGTTCAGGAACAATTTTTTTAACAGTCTTTCTAATTGACAAAGCAATGTCTGGGGAAACTTTGCTTATGATGTCTATATAACTCTCAAGATGATTGGGCATATCAGCGTACTCCAAAATCAATAAACCACTTGCCGTCATTCATTTTTGTTAAAGTCAGCGTCGAGCGTCCGTATTTTTCAAGAGTCTTGTCGGTTACTTTCGAGCCGGGTTTTAAAGAGCCGGCATTTTCCATTCTGCCCTTCATCCAGCGCCCCAGAATCTTTAGGTCATTTTCTGATCTAAAGTTTTTGCTGTAATCCCCGCTTACTTTGCAGCGGAATTTCCACCCGTCGTCGGTAATCGCGTCCAAACAGCCGGTGTCGCCGGACGCGTCAGCCCGGGGATAGCCCGGCATGCCTGTAATCGCTTTTGGCACGATTAATTCAACCTCGTACCATGATCTCGGAACAACGAACCCTTGAAGGTTGCGCCTGCCCTCGCCAAAAGAAGCATTTAGGCCGCTTCTTTGAGATTCGTCTCCTTTAAGCGGGATTTCAAAACTGATATTTGAAAGATTACCCCTAGACGAATTCAAATCCTCTGCGCTGATCGGAGAAACTCCGATCTGATCGTTAAGCAAGTCATTTTTCGGTTCGATAATCCTAACATTTTTTAACTCTTCCAAAGGAGTCGAAGAGACATCGGCTAGACGTTCCAAAAAATCTTTTAATTCTTTCTGGTCTGACTCGTCTTCTAATAGAAAATCAGCTTCGTACTGGCGTTGGCTGTCTAGAATGTTAGATAAATTTGACGAGCCAATAATAGATCCTATCAGTTTTCCGTTCTCGGAAAAACTCGCGATTTTTCCGTGGAAAGGAAAGGTCACCACCATGCGGACCTGTCCGAGATTCTTGTCGCGCAGAAAATCATTGAGCGTTGTTAGCGCTTCCATTTGGGATAGGGTGAGTCCTTCAAAAAAGTGCATGCCAACGCACAGGTCGATGGCTGGACCGTTATTTGCTTCAACTATGTTTTTTAGATCCACTAGCGAGTCTGTCGAGATATATCCTGTCGCAATATTTACCGCATGCGATTTTTCTATCAGATGTCTAAAGACATCCGCATAAGATTTTTGGGCAGTTTTTAACGGCGACAAATTTGAAAACAATAGAGGCATTTTTATCCTATACTGGTGATAATTTTTTGAAAGACAAGCTGCTTGTCACGTGATTAGTATAATCTACTATAGTTTTGCTATTAATAACAACTACCGAGTTTGCTGAAAAGGCCGGCAGCAGGCTCTCGGCCACAACCCGGGCTGCGACTGGTGGCACAGAATTGCCGATCTGTCTTCTGACTTCAGTGATAGATCCTTCAAAAATGAAATCGTCTGGGTAGCCAAATAATCTTGCTCTTTCCCGATTGGTTAGAGGCCGAGGCTCGCTGTAATGGTAGCCCCATGTTCCGCCTCCTCCGCCGGCAATTATAGTAGTAGAAGGCTTGTTTCTGTCAAGTTTGCGGTAAACATGGCTAATCATTCCTTTGACATAGTAAGGACTGTCCTTGGGGAGAGAGCTAAAATTCCCCCCCTCCGGTATTAGTTTGAGCATTTCTCTCGTCTTATTCTTAATATTTTGGTGCTCATTGTTGTGTGGAACTTCATCAGCACCTCGCAGTGCTTCTTCCGCTGTCACATAATTTTCAGGCGTCCGGGTTGGCTCCGGCTTAGAGAAAGTAAATTCGAGATCGTGCCTCGTACCTACTATGAGGACTCTCTGCCTGAGCTGAGGGGCGCCGTAATCGGCAAAATTATACAATTCAATATTAATTTTATATCCTACCTCAGCAAAATCCTTGATGATCTGCTGGATAGCCCTTCCGCCATTGGCAGTAAGCAAGCCTTTGACATTTTCTGCAACAAATATTTTCGGCATTTTCGCCTTGACCGCTTTGACAAAATACCGGTATAAATTTCCCCTGTCTGTACCTAGCCCTTCTCTTTTCCAGATCATCGAGAAGTCTTGGCAGGGAAAACCGCCGGTAATAATATCTGCGTCCGGAACCTTGCTAAAATCAACATCCGTAATGCTTCCTTCGACGATATGCGGTCCGAAATTTTTGGCATAAGTTTGGCATGACCAATGGTTGTAGTCATTAGCCCAAACTACCTCGTAGCCAGCCTTTTTGAAACCAAGATCGAGACCGCCACAGCCAGAGAATAACGATAACAGTCTCGGTTTGTTTTCACTATTTTTCATTTCATCCCCATCCTATTTAATACTCATATCAGTATTATATACAAATATTTCTAAAAAAGCCGCAAGTTTTTCCAATATGTCACCAATTCCAATTTCTCACCAGTCGTGCTGATTATTTCTCTAGACTTTCCTTTTTCAAATCCCATCTTTTCATAAAAAGCTCGGGTCGGGATGTAGGGCGGATGATCGATAGTTTCCGAAAGTGTCTCAACTTCATATTTTGTGATGCCGAGGCTGAGCAGCTCCTGTTCCAGTGCTTCGATCAGCTTGGTCCCGATACCGTGGCGATGCAGATTGTTATCAACTCCGAGCCAGCCGATGAAGACATTGCCCTCGTGGCTGGTGTAAGTGACGAAGCCGACAATCTTGTTTTCAATTTCGGCAACAATGGTTTTGTGAAAGTGAAGATCAGTCGGAATGGCCCGAATGATAGCATCCTCGTCAAACCAGTCCGTCAAAATAGCGGCAATTTTCAGAATTGCTTCGTGATCATTATTTGTTCCCGGTCTGATTGTGATATTTTCAGTCATTTGCTTATAAATGTACGCTTAATTGAGCTGAAAATCCAGCTTTTACCAGCTTCCATTGCCGACAAAGAGAGTTTCAGCTGAATTTAGGATGTCGGCGGTCACTTCGGGATTTGCCAATGGCAGAATCATCGTGTCTTTTGCCTTAACACGGTCTAGCTTGCCATCTTTCGTTATAAACGTGTATTCTTTTTTCATCGGGATGAAGCCGATCGAGCCGTAAAGATGAGTCGCCTTCTCAACGTCAGTCTGAAGAAGTGAAAAATCATATTTTTCTTTTCCCATGATTTCCAGTGCTTTTTGGAGAAGATCTTTTGCCAGTCCCTTATTTCTGTACAAGGAATCGGTCATAACCGAGCCAATGCCGCCGATCGTGATTGTCTTGTCTTTCCACTTGGTCTCGATCTCATAAATTTCCAGGCAGGAAATCAGTTTTTCACCGTCCAAAATAATGAGGTTGTATTTTGGTTCTAAGAAGTATTTATTGCGATGCTCATTGAGATCAGGAATAGTGAAGCAAGCTGCATCAAGTTTGCGCTTCTGCCCCATGATTTGGCTAGTCATCTGGACGGACTTTATTATTTGGGTTTTATACATAAGTAGTTGTTTTCCAGCATTAAATCTTAAAATCTCATTTCTTAATTGATTTTTTAATCGCATCAATAAGACCAGCAGAGCGCATTTTGAGTTGTTCGATTTCTGGCAGAGAAAACCAACCATGCTCGGTGTGTTCGTCGCTCAGAATTATTGGCTTGTCTGTCGGCATGGCTGTTGCGCCAATGAGAACATACCGAATCATTTTGTCCGGCCGGTCAAGCGTCCAGACATGAATAAATTCATCCAGCTTAATATCTGGCCAGCCCAATTCCTCAGTTATCTCGCGGGTGAAACAATTTTCGATTTTTTCTCCCAGTTCCAATCTGCCGCCTGGTAATTCCCAAAAACCGCCGTTGGTTTGTTTGAGCAATAAAAACTTATTATCTCGGCAGAAAATTCCTTTAAGCGTTACGATTTGTTTTTCGGTATCATTAGTCATTCTTCGTCTTCCGGATTAAACTTTGCCATTCTGATTTCGTCATCAAAGCCATCTTTGTACAGGACATTGTCCTTGAAAAGACCCTCCTGCTTGAAGCCGAATTTTTTGTAA
>JAUSKR010000027.1 GCA_030649445.1 bacterium | reverse complement strand
GAGTCAATTCTGAAAAAGCAACTCATTTTCGTATTTGGGCAACAAAAATACTGCGAGATTTTATTATCAAAGGCTTTGCGCTCGACGATGAACGGCTAAAAAACGGCGTTAATTTTGGCAAGGACTACTTTCGGGAATTATTAGAAAGGGTTCGATCGATTAGGACGAGCGAAAGACGGATTTATCAACAAATTACAGATATCTTTGCTGAGTGTAGTATTGATTACAATCCAAAATCTGAACTAACAAAGAATTTTTACGCCATGGTTCAGAATAAATTTCATTATGCTATCGCAAGTCAGACAGCGGCTGAAATAATTTATACCAAGGCTGATAAAAACAAGCCTTTTATGGGACTAACCACTTGGAAATATTCGCCAAAAGGAAGAATACTAAAATCAGACGCACTTATCGCTAAAAACTATTTGTCTGAAGACAAAATCAAAAATTTAGAGAGAACTGTTTCTGGTTATTTTGATTACATTGAAAATATTATTGAAAATCGCCGGCTGATGAAAATGGCTGATTTGGCCAAGAGTGTAGATAAATTTTTAAGTTTCAACGAGTATAAAATACTTGGCGGCAAAGGAAAGATCTCTCATGAAAAAGCAGAACGGAAAGCTATCGCTGAGTACGATGAATTTAACAAAACACAAAAAATAGAATCCGACTTTGACCGAGAAGTTGTTAAAAAAATCAATAAATCGGATGGGTAAGCTATCAGCTGGCAAATCTGATTAAAATCCATTACAATATAGTCATATTAACATCGCGAGGGGCGAATGATCGAGACTGTCAAAAAGATCGTCGTTTATATATTGCTCTTTTCTTTTTTGCTGTTGGACTTCCCGCAAGGGGTTTTTGCTGCTGACCCGACACCGGCTCCTGTAGCACATGGTTTCTCGTATGTGTATGTCCAAAATCAAAACGCCTCACAGCAGTCAACCAATATTAGATACCAGTGGGGCGGAAGTACAGATCAGTATATAGAATTTAAAAGTGATTCGATGAGCGGATTTAGTTATGTTGAGATTGATAATCTGCTGGGATACAAGACTTTAAAAATAGACGGAACTCCTGGCAGTTGGGATATCTACACAACTACTTCGACTGCATTTGTATCACATGCTCGGCCGTATTTAATGGTTCATCATGGTAGCCCGGACAAAGTAATGAATATGTGTTTTTACCATAACGATTTACCATCTGGAGATACTCACTTTCATTCTGGAGTTAAATTTTATCCGCAGAGCGCTACCTCCCCTGTATCGCCTGATGATTTGTATACCTATGATTGTAAATTTTTTAACAGTGTCATCGATGAACCAACGCCAAACAATCCAAAAGAGTTTGTCAGGGCCTGGGGAAATATTCAAGGCACGCCAAACGCAAATACGGCGCTTCAGGGCGTGTATGATGGGATCAAGGGTTCATCCAGCGGCGCTCCTATAGCGGCCGCAAGGGTACCAGTGCCTAAATCCGAAAACATAACTGCATGTGCCGCCTCTGGTGCAAAGCGCCTTATTGCCAACGATGATGACGCCAACAAATGGATCGAGGCTCAATTATTTCAGATAAAGACTGTCAGCACTGATCCCAATGACGCGGGAGCAAATTATTTAAAAGCCGGTTTAACTGGCGATACTAGTAGCTTAAAACAAGATCTAATTGAATATGACAGACGGGCTTTTGAGGATTTTTACGGTGATAGTAGTAAAAATTACCCAACCAAAAGATTAACAGATGTTCAAAGCCAAGAATTAGTCCAGAAATATCAAGCTGTTCAGGACTCTCTCCCCACGAAGTGGAATCCTGGATATGTCGGCACAATCTCAAACGCATTCCTTTTAGTTGCCGCTGCTGCTCTTATCTGGGCCGGCGGTCTAGCGGCGGCCGGTGCGACCGCCACAGAAGCAGGCGGAGCCGCTGGAGCTAGCGCAGCTGGCGGGAGTGCCGCGACTACTCCAGCCGCGGCGACTTATATTAGTGGGGCGACCATCCTCGAAGGAGGTGCCGTACAGATTGGTGAGCTCACCCTTGCTGCCGGGACGCCCGCCGCTACAGCTGCCGTTGGAGCAATTAATGCCGGGGCAACTGGATTCATCGTCGACGGAGGAATAATTTTTTCAAATGGAGTTACTATTGCAGTCGGTTCTTCCGAACTAGCCGTGGCCGCAACTTCGGTCACTACAGGAGTGGCTGCAAGCACATCATTGGGAATAGGAGGGGGGCTCAAAGTTATCGGCTCGTGGATTATCAAACAAAAAGTAATTAAGGGGATAGTAGCTGCTGGCGTAGCAGGATCGATGCTCTATGTTTTTAGAGAATGGCAAAAACAGCGAGAGAGTTCTGGCTCGTGGAGCCCAATCGTGAATGCGCTAAATAGTGGGGAATACGCAACAGCTAGAGCAAATTATTTCAAAAACATGGCAGAATTTGCCTTGGTTTACCATTATCTCACTGCAAACAATAATTTCAATAAATGCCTTCAGGACAAGCTCGACCCGGCGGCATACTACAATGCAGCGATTCAGAGACAAGCTGATTCACTTTTTGGAGACGCCCTGAATAGCTCGAACAACTTTAATACCGCGCCAAAACCTCATGGGGATGAATGTGGCACCGGCATTCCCACTTTTTCAGGCATTATAAATTGGATGGTCTGTGAAGCTTCTAAGCTTGCATACGAAGCACTTGCCTGGTTTGTCGGTTTTGCGGCAAATATAGCCCAAAAATCAATCGGCGTAGATAGTACATGAGGATAACTGTGTCCAAAAAGACAAAAAACAGAGTAACACAAACACTGATACAAGGCAGTTTTATTTTTGTTTTTTCCGCTTTGTTTTTGCTGTTAGTTTTTCCATCCAGAGTTCATGCCGAAGGAGTTTATTCGGTTCTAGCATCGACCAGTCCTGATTCATTCGGTGGTCAAGTCCAACAAATCTGGAAACAGCTATTAAATGTAGTGAACTCTCTGGTCGTCCTTGTCCTCATCGTCGTTGCTTTTGCCGAGATGCTCAGGATCAACATCAATACTTATGGCGTCAAGAAAATCTTACCAACGCTCATTCTCGCCATCATCGCCGCCAATTTCAGTTTTATGTTTTGTCGGCTGATTATTGATGTGGCCAATGTTTCAATAACTTTTGTTAAATGTATTGGCGATCCAACCGGATGTTCGGCGACATTGACCACAACCACAAGTCAGAGTCCAGTCTTGGCCGGCAAAGCCGGTCTCGTGCAGTTGCCAGACTTTGCCTGGAAAAGCATCTCGGAAAGTCTTCTTGGAAGTTTAATGCAAAATATCATCTTGTTTATTGAAGCAGTTTTACTTCTCTGTCTGGCATTTCTCTTTATCGTTCGAAACTGGGTCCTTTATGCTCTAGTCATTTTTAGCCCAGTCATGTTTATGGCTATGGTTTTACCTCAAACAAAAAAATATTTCAATCAATGGTGGACAATGCTGATTCAGTGGGCATTTATGCCACTTATTTCCTTTATTTTTATCGCTCTAGCCAACAGATTCGCTGGCGTAATACCGGCGGCAGGTGGTGTTTTGGACACGATTATGATTCCGGTGTTTGTCGCTGTCTGTCTCTATGCCGCCATCACTATGCCCTTCAAACTCGGCGGGCCGGTGATGCAGAGTTTTTACAAAGGCACCGGGGCAAAGTGGGGTGTAAATAAGGGCGGGCAGCAATTCCGAGAAAAAGTCATCAACAAAAACCTCGATTATCTCAAGAGTAAGGGCTACAACAAGGTTCTAGAGCAAGCAAGCAAGCAAGGCCCGATCGGTGCTCTGGTCAGGCGTGGTCTCAAACGCAACGCCGATATCGAGCTCGAGAAGCGTAAAACAGAAGGTCTGATCAATCAGGGCTACCGCGAAGCGACAGTCGGTGGTAAATACAGGCAGAAAGTCGACGAAAACGGCAATCTAATGACAGACGAAAACGGCAAGCCGATATATGATTTCGAAGCCACTTTTGGCAGTATCGAACAAGCCGAAGCGTGGGGCAAGAAGCTCGATGACGTCGATTCGCTATTTGGCGAGAAAGAATGGGCCGAGAAATTTGCCAAGCAACGTTATTACGAAAAACAGGCCAGGGACAAGAGAGCAGAATTTGAAAGAGCCGGCGGCACGAGAGAACAAGCCGAGACGGAGCTGACAGCGGCCAGAAAGGCGGCAGACGATGGACTTCCTGAAATTGAGACTGCTTTAGCAGAGGAAAATATTACTGCTGACGAGAGAGAGAAACTCGAACGACAAAGAGATACTCTTAATGGTAGGGTCGGCAAAGCCGAAACCACTGTATTAGTTGCCAATGGCGGCTATTCCGATGCGGCCCTGCGGAGTGCCCAATATGATATGAGAATGGCGGCGACTGATCTGCACCTGGCAAACTTCAAGAATCTCTCGATGGCGATGGCTTATCGCGGCGATCCGAACTTCATGAGTAACCCACAGTACGCCGCGGTCTATCAAGCGATGGCGTCGGCAACTCTTCTGAGCAAGCCACTCGAGAAGACCGCCAACAAAGCCAAGGGCGACTTCGAACGGGAATCGGTCGCCTTGGCGGTCAAACTGAATGAGGAAATTGCCGGCTTCCAAAAAGCTGTCGCCACTTTTGCAGCAGCGACGAAGGAATTGGCGGAATTTGAGAAAAAGAATTCTAATTGGAGCACGATCGGACTAGATACCGACAGCTCAAAAGAGGAACAGGAGATTCATTTGAGAGGAGCCTTACTTGAAGAGCAAAAAGCCAGAGCCGATGCCATACAAATACAAACGAGAGAAGGCTACAACGCTCAGATGGAGGCTATCAAAAGAGACCCGCGCTACTTCGCCGATGGACAATTCAAGGGCATTGCAGCAGCGACGCTTTCGGGAATGGTGGCGATCGGTCGGGACGGATCATTTGCACAGATAGAAGACGCCAGATCACTCTCCCAAGCTTATGCCATCCCGGGGGGACTCGAATATCTCTTCCGTGACCGGAGTGCCAAATCATTTTCAGAAATCGTCAAAAATGAGATCGCCTCGGAGCGGGAAAAACGGACTGGCCTAGAATCAGCCAGATTGCTGACCGGTGAGCTCAGAGTATTTACCGAAAAATGGCTCAGTGGCCAAGGCAATCAGCTGACCGCCGAACAGCTCTGGAAGGTCTACGCCGCCTTCAATAACGCCCAATCCGTCACTAGGA
>JAUSKR010000019.1 GCA_030649445.1 bacterium | reverse complement strand
AACGCCACTGCTTGCACCTATGGACATGACATTAACAGGCTTTCAGAATAATAGTACCGAATATGGGATTGGAGCAGACGGACAAAAATATACTCCGATGAATGATTTGATGCTGTCTTTTGAATCCGACAGTCCTGATTGGCCAGGTGTGGCCATTGTTTTGTATCATCTATATACCTCTCCCTTAATACTTGGGCACTATCAAAATCCAGATTGTGGCGACGTCGAGATAGATACTAAGAATGCCCAAGCCGAAGGACATCTCTATTTTTCTTATAATGATAATGTGACCGCTGCAAAGGGTAACGCAGAAGCCTGTCAAGCTCTTATCGGACACACGGTAAAGCGAGGGGAGCTGATCGGGTATGCTGGAAATGTAGGTGAGCATTCTTTCGCTTCATTTTGTTTCAAGGTTCCAGACAAATCAGTAAATCCTACCGTAAAGACGGGAAACCGCAACTTACATTGGGTTCAGCCAGCATCGTTCTTCTACTGGAAGAGCTATAGTCCTGGCGCGACTTTTCCGAGCGGTGTGCTTGCCTATCCATTTGAAAGCGACGGCTACCAGCTTCCTGTCGAACAACGTGATGCAAATTTCAAGTACACATCAATAAAATAGGATTAGATTTCTGTAAAATTGTTCAATCCGAAAGTGTCGATAAAGGTTCCAGACCCGAGTGTCCCGCCATAATCTTCCAAGATATTATATGCTCAACAAACGGACTCAAAAAATAATTGATTTTCTCAAAGAAATCGAAAAACTCAAGCTCGTTTGGCGGGTGAATTATTTGACTGACCAAAAAACCCGCGAAGATGATGCACAACACTCCTGGCACTTGGCGATGATGATTTTGGTTTTTGCTGATGAATTGAAAGTTAAATTTAGTGTTGAGCACACGATCAAATTGGCCCTCGTCCACGATATTGGCGAAATTCACACTGGTGATTCTTGGTCGCTCAAGCCGGACAAAAAGCAAAAACACGCCGATGAGGATACAGCAATCAAAAAAGTGCTATCGATTTTGCCAAAAGATTTGCAAAAAGAACTTTATAATTTGTGGCTTGAATACGAAAATGGCCAGACTGTCGAAGCCAAAGTTGCCAAGGCGTTTGATAAAATTATTTATTCGGTCCAATACGCGGCGGCAAAAAAGATCGAGTGGGATCAGAGAACTTCGATTTATGAATCACGCCAGTACGCTTTGCCCTATCTCGAATTTGAGCCAAAACTGATTGAAATTCTCGATGAACTTTTGAAAGAGGCACCAGAATATTACGAGCCGGCTGAAAAATAATATGGCTCTCTATAAAGCCGGCCGGCCGTCGATGAATCCGGGACATTTCCAAATATGTTCACGTAGATATGGTATGCCTTCCAAGGAGTCAATCAAGAAAAGAATCAAAAAGTAAAGACCTAAAAACCAAATAAGGATCAGCAAAAGGTAAAAGAACTTGCGAGATAAATTGATATTGTTTAAACGAAATAGTTTGATTAACACGAAAATGAACAAAGCTAGACCGATAAGTGTCGGGATATAATTAAGCAGTATCAATCCCAAAGTATTGTATTGGCACATTTGTCCCCTTTTAAAAATTAACGATCTATAATCTTGTTCAATAATAACCGCTTTTCGACCGAGGCGATGAGTTTTTTGGTCGCGATGACGACATCTGGGGTGACGGAGACAGAGGTCGTGCCGGCTTTGACCATCATCTCGGTAATTTCAGGGTAGACGCTTGGCGCTTGGCCGCAGATCGAGCAGGTGACGTTGTGAGCCCGGCAGGTCTTGATGACATATTGGATTGAAAGTTGGACCGCTTCGTCGCGTTCGTCAAATGTGGTGGCCAGCGTTTGATTGTCGCGATCAACGCCAAGAGTTAGCTGAGTCAAATCGTTTGAACCGATCGAAATGCCGTCGATGCCAAGGGCGATGAATTTTTCAAGTAAGATGACATTTGACGGCACTTCGCACATCATCCAGATCTTCAGATCCGGTCCCTGTTTCAGCCCGCTCGCCTCGATCATTTTCATACATTCTTTCATCTCAGAAATCGTCCGGACAAAAGGAATCATGATCCAGAGATTTTTTAGATCATATTCTTCGCGGACTTTCTTGATTGCTTTGAGTTCAAGCGCGAACATTTCCGGATCGGCAATATAGCGGGAAGCCCCGCGGTAGCCAATCATCGGATTGTCTTCGACCGGCTCGTATTTGTCGCCGCCCTTGAGACCGCGATATTCATTTGTCTTGAAATCAGTCGCACGGTAGACAACAGGGCGCGGATTGAAGGCAGTGGCGATCGTTTTCAACCCGTCAACTAAGGCGCCAACATATTTTTCACCATGACCGGCCGCGACCATCGCTTTAGGATGTTCGCCGAGGTTGGCGACAATGAACTCCGCCCGCAATAGTCCGACACCGGCAACCGGCAATTTTGCCACTTCCTCCGCCAATTGTGGCTCGCCGAGATTGACATAGACTTTCGTCCCAGTAACGGGAATTTCTTCAGAAATCTGCGAGCCGGAACCGACAGCACCTGCCGAAACCGGTGTCGTTGCTGGTCCAGAAATTTTGCCCTTGAAAACCAGACCTTTGGCACCGTCAACAGTGACGACCTGACCGTTTTTGAGCACATGGGTCGCCGTACCGGTGCCAACAACACAGGGAATTCCTAGCTCGCGCGAAACTATTGCCGCGTGGCAGGTCCGGCCACCGGTATCAGTAATAATAGCTCTGGCTTTTCTCATCGCCGGCACAAAATCGGGTGTCGTCATCTCTGTCACCAGGACATCGCCAGCATTGATTTTATCGATTTCAGTCGGTTTATGGATAATTTTGACCGGGCCGTAAGCCATACCGAGCGAAGCCGCCGCACCCTTGAGAATGACTTCCGCTTTACTTTCATCGGCGGCAGTCTCGACGGCAGTGCCGGCGTTTTTGACCGCATCGGCCTTCTTTTTGCCCAGAGTTGTGATCGGCCGAGACTGGACGAAATAGATCCGGTCATCTTCAATCGCCCATTCGGTATCCTGCGGTTTGCCATAATGCTTTTCAATCTTCAAACCGATTTCGGCCAGTTTGATAATCTGGCTGTCAGAAATTTTCTGG
>JAUSKR010000018.1 GCA_030649445.1 bacterium | reverse complement strand
TTTTCAGCACGGCGACAATATCAGAAAGAGAAACGACTGGTGACGGCACCCGGATGGCCAACCCATCAAATTTACCTTTCAATGATGGGATGGTTTTAAAAGTTGCTTTGGCCGCACCGGTTGTCGTCGGCACGATGTTGAGCACCGCTGCCCGCGCCCGCCGTAAATCTTTGTGCGGGCCGTCAACCAGATTTTGATCTGCCGTGTAGGAATGAATCGTCGTCATCAGCGATTTTTCGATGCCAAAATTATCCTCGAGAATTTTCATCACCGGCGCGATGCAATTCGTCGTGCAGGAAGCATTGGAAATAACCTTTTCGCCCTTGTATTCAGCTGAATTCACGCCCATAACATAGGTCGGTGTCTCGTCTTTGGCCGGTGCCGACAAGACGACTTTTTTCGCTCCGGCCTTGAGATGAGCTTGTGCATCCTCAGTTGTTAGAAAATGACCGGTGCATTCAAGGACAATATCAATTCCAAGCTCTCGCCAGGGTAATTTGGCCGGCTCCTTTTCGGCATAGCAATGAATTTTCTTCTTATCAATTATAAGATCGTTTTCATCAAACCCAACTTCGTGATCCCAAATCCGGTAAATGCTGTCGTATTTAAGCAGATGCGCCAGAGTTTCAGTCTCGGTCAGGTCATTAATGGCAATAATATTAATATCGGTCCGCTCAAACGCAACCTTAAGTGCGGCCCGGCCAATCCGACCGAAACCGTTGATGGCGATTTTCATTTGTTCTCCTCCGGTCTCGGATGCAAACTCTTTATATCCGACCAAATCTTGCAAATCTTGACAAATTCTGCCGCGCGGACGCTGGCACCGCCAACCAAGACGCCATCTATTTCCGGCCGGTCAGCATAACCACCAACATTTTTTGAGCTGACACTACCGCCATACAAAATCGGTGTATGAATATTGACGATCTCGCGCAATTTCGTCGCAACTTTAGCGACATAATCCGGCTCAGCATTTTCGCCGGTGCCAACAGCCCAAATTGGCTCATAGGCAACGATGATGTTTTGATAGTGTTTTTTAGGAATGTGGTCAAGCGCTTCCTGAAGCTCCTTCAGGGGCTGACCGATAGTTGAGCCCTTTGTTTTTTCGCCAACGCAAATAATCGGAATCAGCCCGGCTTTGAGTGCGGCAATAACTTTTTCGTTCACTTCTAAATTTGTCTCATCAAAATGTTCCCGCCGCTCTGAATGACCGACTATGACATAATTGGCAATTTCCTTGACCATAAGCGGCGAAGTCTCGCCAGTATAAGCACCTTCTGATTCATAAAACATATTCTGCGCCGCAAGTTTTGTTTTTTCACTCTTTCCAAGAATCTGGGCAATTTCAGACAGCCAAATTGCTGGCGGGGCGAGAATTATTTCAATGTCGTTGACATCAGCAACATAATTGCGGATTGATGTTGCCAAAACATGGGCATCAGCCATGCTCGTCGCATACATTTTCCAGTTTCCTATTATAATAGAACGCTTCATATCCCTCCAAAATCGTTTACGATTTTGCCCTCCGTAGCCTTGTGCGAAGGAGGGCTCACCACAAATACGCTAACTCAAATAATGTGATTACCTTTGCTTAGCCTTATTATACAACCCGATGATCGATTTTGCTAGCTTTTCCGAATCATGATAGAGAGGATTCTGGTTATTGATAACATTCGCTCGGATAATTTTGACACCACTAATATTATTTTTCTTAGTTGTGATATTGTTGATCTCACCTAGTTTTGTCTCGTTTTTTGACTTCTTGATGACCCTGCTGTTAACAAGGCAATAATCGAATAATCTTGTTTTAGTGTGATCAAAGATCGCACTGATGTGGTCGTCAATTGAATAATTTCGTGTTTGCGTTCGTTCTGTCGAACAATTTGCGATCAACACCCTAACTGCTTTACTGTTCAGGGCAATGGCATCTTTAATTTCGGTGATAATCAAGTTTGGAATCAAGCTGCCATATAAGCTCCCTGGCCCCACAACGACTAAATCAGCATCACGAATCGCATTGATTACTTTCTTATAACCGTGGACTTTTTTATCAAATGAAACTTTTTTGATCCTGGTGAGCACCTCATCTAAATAATGCTCGCCAAGCTGGATAGAACCATCTTCATACTCGATTTTCAGCCGGGCATCATCTAAAGTCGCTGGCAAAACCGTGCCGGCAGTTTGAAAAATCTCCGAAGTTATCTCAACGGCCTTCTCGAAAGAGCCAAAGTAGTCTGAAAGAGCCGTGATCCAGATATTGCCAAGTGTGTGTCCACCAAGATTTTTCTTATCCTCAGCAAAACGGTATTCAAAGATTTCGGTGATCAGTTTCTCGTTGTAAGCCAGGGCTGAGATGCATTTACGGACATCACCGGGAGGCAAAATATCGAACTCCTTACGGATTTCTCCGGACGAGGCGCCATCATCAGACACGGTCACGATCGCCGAAATCTTATTGGAATATTTTTTTAAGCCTCGAAGCATATTTGCCAGTCCTGTTCCACCACCAATAACAGCAATTTTGATCGTTTTGCCGGTCTCGAAACGAGGATCATTTGGCTCATATCGAAGCCACTTCCACCAGTTTTTCAGATAATTTTTCATTTTTAAATTTTACATTTTCCATTAAATGATAAATTTACAAATTGTTAAATTAATGATCAATGAAAAATGATCAATGGTAAATACTTTTTTGGTGTAACGTCCGATAATACGAAATGGCGAAGCGGTGTGATTCATCACGAGCCATAATTGCAACATTCTTAAGCGGATCATTGCCTTTAAAATATTTGGCGATAATTGAATCGGAGAAATGAAAATCATTTTTGAGACGCTGTGGCCCCTTCGAAATCGACACGGATGGAATACTTAAATTATATCTTTTCAAAACCAGTTTAGCCACCTCCAAGTGGGTGGTTCCACCGTCAATTATCACCAGATCCGGCTTCGGCCAATCGTTCGCGAATCGTCGTGTCAAAACTTGCTCGAACCGCGCCAAATCATTGTTTGGCAATTTCTCCTCACCAACTTTTAACCTTACCTGCCCCTCGTAGCCTTGGCGAAGTGGGGAACTTTTGACCTTAAACTTTCTATACTCTGCCTTGTCTGGCTTCCCGTCGGTAAAAACAATCATCGAGCCAACCGCATATTGGTCAAGTATATTAGAAATATCATAGCATTCGATCCGTTTGAACATTATTGAACTTGCTTCAAACAGATCGTCCCGGACACCGATCGCCACGTCGTTGATGTGGTTTAAGGCTTGAAATTGATTTCGAACATTAGCTGCTTCTTCATAGTGTTTTTTTCTGCTTAGGTCAAGCATTTCTTTTTTAAGTGTTCGAATCACCCGGACTTTTTTGCCGCGCAAAAACTCTTTTAAGAATTTAATGTTTCGCGCATACTCCTTTTCATTGACATATCCAGCGCACGGACCGGTACACACTCTGATATCCCCATAAACACAGGGCCGGCCACGTTTTCTATAAGTATTGAATTTCGTTTTCGAACAATCCCGAAATGGAAAAACCTTGCGCAAATATCGTAGGGATTTTTTGAGCAATTCACCTGAAGGATATGGACCAAAATATTCTGCAGTTTTATCCGAAAAATCTGCATTTCTGAACCGGACTAATTCGACACAAGGAAATCTCGAACTGTCATCCTGAGCGCTGGCGAAGGATCTGCTCAGATTCTTCGTTTCACTCAGAATGACATTTTTGAATTTTGAATTATCATTTTGACTTTTGACTTTTGACTTTTGACTTTTTTTGGTAATTCTAATCACCAAAAAGGATTTATCATCTTTTTGCCTGACATTATATTTCGGCTTCAGTTTTTGAATTTGTTCGGCTTCGAGCAAAACCGCTTCGATCTCTGACTCAGTTTCTAGCCATTTAATTTTAACCGCCAGCCGGACCATCTGCACAATTGCCGGCCCGCGGCCAAGTTCTCTTAGAAAATACTGCCTCAAGCGGTTCTTCAAATTTTTTGCCTTGCCGACATACAAAACCCCCCCGTTTTCATCAAGAAAATGGTAAACGCCCGGTTTGGTCGGCAATTCTTTGATTTGATCCTTCAGTATCATAACTAAAAGAGTAGCACAAAATTACAATTTTAGAAGAGCAATTTATATATTCCATCCAACCAACTATAAATACATAGATATTACAAATATGGACGATCGACGAGATTTGTAATATTATGTAAATATGAAAAAAGAGTCAAAGGAGAAAATAAAAAACTTTACAGTTGAAGTGTTGGATTTTCTACTGAATATTCCCCAAGCACTGGCGACCGGTTTTGATCGCGGTGGAATGTACCAACTAATGCACGATTTTCCCTACGAACAAGAATTGACTTGCAGTAAAATCTCTCAGATATTTTCCAATTTAAAAAATCGTGGGTACATCGAAGTTAGAAAACATGGTGGCCAAGAATCTGTTATTTTTACAAATAAGGCAAGACTAGCCATCGTCGATAAAATCGCGGAACGAAGCAAAAATGAAAATAAACATTTCTTTGTTTCTTTTGATATTCCGGAAGACGAGCGACAAGGCCGAGACCAATTTCGGCGAATAATTAAGCGACTTGGTTTTAGACAAATTCAAAAAAGTCTCTGGGTTGCCAACAAAAACTTTGGCGAATTTGTTGAACTCGCCGCCTACGAGTATGGAGTTGAAAATTATATCGTCTACCTCGTTTCGGAGAATACAAATATCGACGGAGTAATTCTGAAAATGTTTGAAAAATGGAAAATAGATTGCGCACATGATCCAAAAGAACGAAAAGAATAATAAACAAATTATTACAAATATCGTCGATCGACGATATTTGTAATAATTAAATTTGATTAATTCAGTATAATTATCTGGCGGTATTGATAAATTAACCTAAATGTTGTATTATAATCGCGTCCCGTTTCGGTAAGGAGTGAAACGAATGAGTAGCTGTACGACAGGACGCTGGATGATGTTCATCAGCGACGTGAGGAGAGCGGCCGCGGAAGCAGTTGCCAAGGTCATCGAGGTCGCATGCGCGCAAGGCCTGCTCGAAGCAGATGACACCGGTGGCTACTTCTGCCTGAAGATGCTCGGCGCAGAGGGCTTCCTGGTCAAGCCGATGCTTGTCGGCCATGTCATCAACGGCAAGGATGACAGGTACATCGAGCTCTGCCAGGAGAAGGCCACACGGCTCGAGGCCCGGCATGAGAGCAACGGCGACGTCACGAGCTGGCAAAGCAGAGACCCTGAGAGCGACAGGTGGGGCGGCGCGATTCTTGGCCCGGATGGACACGATCGGCAGTACGCCTTCAGCTTCTCCGGCCTGCCGGATCTCTGCGACGAAGCCGTGACCCTCCTGACTGCCGTCAAAGTGGGTCACCTATCGGGTGAAGAAGCGCTCGAGATCGGCGACGTGTCGGGAAGCTCGAATATCCTGGTCGAGTGCCTCGATCTGGACGGCAAACTTCCTGAGACCGAGGGTAGCCGGTAGGTAGATCGACAATTGAATAAAACGGAATCGCAACCGAGACAAATGCGGCGAGTCACCTGGGAGTGGTGAGCCCAGAGGAAGCAGAGCCTCAACGCCGAAGCCGTCAGCCACCATACTGACGGTTTTTGGTTTTATGATCATACCTTTATTCGATCTTCTATCTGGTCAATTTTGACCAGTTCAGTCTTTTCTCTTGTTTGCAGTTCAACCGAATTTTCTTCCAAAGTCTTTTTGCTGACGATGATTCGTTTTGGACAGCCGATCAGATCGGCCTCGGCGAATTTTTCACCGGCGGAGAGATCGCGGTCGTCATAGAGAACTTCGATTTTATCTTTTCTTAATTTGTCATACAATTTATCGGCTTCGGCATTTTGATTTAGTGAAATTAAATGAACTTTGTATGGCGTGATTTCCACCGGCCAGGCCATCTTATTTTTTGTGACATCGTAATACTTTTCGACGACAGTCGCCATCGCTCGGGTGATACCAATGCCATAGCAGCCCATGATAAATTCTCTTTCTTTACCGGCTTTATCCGAGAATGTTGCTTTCATCGGCTTGGAAAACCGGTCTTTGAGCGAGAAAATGTTACCGACTTCGATGCCTTTATCCATTTTTATCGCACCTTCGCACTTCGGGCATTTGTCACCAGCTTTGACCTCGGCGATTTCTTTGTTCTGAGCAAAATCGCATTTTTCACAAGTAAATATAGTATCTTCGCCAACTTCGGTCAAAACTTGAAACTCGTGCGAATATTTGGAGAAAATTCCACCGGAGGCCTCGACAAGCTTGGCGTCGAGTCCAAGACGTTTAAAAATTTGAAAATAAGCCGGTATGACTTTTTCATAAAATTCCTGATGCTGTTCGACACTTTCGGCAAAGCTGTACATATCTTTCATCAAAAATTCACGGCCTCGTAGAATACCACTTTTTGCGCGTTCCTCATCTCTAAATTTTATT
>JAUSKR010000007.1 GCA_030649445.1 bacterium | reverse complement strand
CTCTGCACGATCGGAGCCGGAGCGGTAGCTGTCGGCGCGTCTTTTCTCGGAGTCAAGGACATCGTCACCGGAATTTTTATCGGCGCTTTCGCTGTTGCGCTCGGTCTGTGGAGTGCCAAATTAATCAAAAAGCAATTTATCCGGTTTCAAAATGAGATCATCACGATTGTGATTTTTCTTCTGACAGTTCTGCCCGTTTCTCAAGTCGTCAAAAGTTATCTCCCTCTTTATATTGATTGGGGCGGAGCGTATGGCTCAGTTTTTAACCGGACTTATGTCTTTAACGCTCTAGTCGTTGGCAGCGTTATCGGCGCGTTGATTATGCTGATTTCCCCCCGGCTCAGCCGCAAACTCAAAGACAAACGCGGCCACTCTTTTCCGTTTCAAACCATGGCGATAATTTTTGTCCTGTTGATTATCACCGGTCTGGTTTTACAACTAACCACAACATCGTATTAAACACAAAAGCCCCGTAGACCACGCTTCAGCGTGTTTGGATTAAGACCAAATTATCAGCGAACATTCTGTCCAACAAACTAAAGTTTGCGCTACGGTATGTAAGTCAAGTAAATTAATATGAAAAAAATATTCCTTATCTGCGGCTTAGTTCTTATTCTCCTCCTGCTTCCGGTCACCAGGCCGTTTTTACCTTGGTTGCTGATCTTGGCTTGTCCGCTGGTGCATATTTTTATGATGAAAAATATGCACAACAATCAAAAAGACAGCCACTCGAGTGACGACACCAAGGACAACAAAAGTTGCCATTAATTTGAGAATGATGGATCTACTTGTTCAAATATTTCCACAGCGCCATTATGGCAAGAACGATCAGGGCAACAACCAAAACATACGCCACCCAGCCGAGAAACATCATCGTCCCGCCGTTCGAACCCATCATCGAACTGTAATCAGTCCCCATCATGTTAGCTCCTTCTGCTTATTGACCAACCGATATATTTTGACAAAGACCCAAGCCGCAACATATGCACCGATAAAGCTCGTCACCATGCCATAGATAAACCCGTTAGTCGTCACCTGACCCGGATTCCAGATCGTGCTCATATCGATGCCGTGAAACCATGACCCGTAGAAACTCTTGGCGAAATCCGGCACCAGCACGACCGACAGTCCACAGAACAGGTAGAGAACCTCGGCAAAGATTGCCACCGCCAGCGGCGTTTTCTGTGTGTCCATAAACCCTCCTTAATTAATGCCTTGACAAACATATCATCGTTCAGATATATTATACGCTAATGTCAACAAGAATTCAAAAATGGTTTAACTATTTTAATTCGCATCTCCCGCGGTGATTTTTTGAGTAATACTTAAAGAGAACATAATAACGCCGCGGATAAGCCGCGGTTTTTTAATTTTCGTCATCACTCAGTTCTGTCATTCCCGCGCAGGTCTTCGATTTCACTCAGACCATGTCATCGACTCTGAGGTCTAGTGCGACCTCATCGCTCAGACTCGAAGAGAGCGACAGTCGAATGGCGGGAATCCAGGCAGTACAGTCGCAACAGAACTTCCTAGATCCCCGGGTCATGGCGTTGCCTGCCCGAGGATGACAGTCAATTATTTATCATCCGATTTTTTCTTGTTTAGCAGTGAGAAATATCGGGTGATAAACCCGAGCACCTACTACGTAACTCGGTTTTACCGAGACGCAATTATGCCCAAGGGAGAACACTCCTGATGTGGAACATTCCGCCCGAATGCCAGGGCCGAATCCGTGAGCTGACCGGTCAGGTTGCGGATCGTCTCGTCGTCAGCAAAGCAGGATGCAATGATCCCGAAGTGCTGGAGACGATCGAACGGATCAAGCCGTTCAACAGGAGCTTGCGAAGGGCTGCTGCACAGTGGCTCTTGTATCTCGTGATGCAGCGCCGCCCCGAAGTCCTCGAGATGCTCGCAAACATCCTCGCGAGCTTCTAGGAGACCACCATGCCCGATGACACGCCGGAGGACAACTTCGGCACGGAGAAACCTGTGCAATCAACTGCCTGGACTCGATCCGCTCCTACCCTCCCAGCTCTTGCATGGTGGAAGCGATCAGGCGAAACCGACGAAGAGAAGCGCCGGCGCGCCAAGCTTGCTCTTCTCACTCGCCCGAACGGCCATGTCCATTGAACCGCACCCGGGTTGCTCGCTCACCCCCATTCCGCCCAGCCCTTCCTTGTGTATCTTGGAAGAGCTGGGTCCCCACACCCAGCACCTCCTCGCCGACCATTAGCGAGGAGGTGCACCCCCCCTAAAATCATCTTGTTTAAATACTTACTAACTTACCAGCTTGTGCTGAGGCGTGAAGCAGCAGTAGCCGATCTTGTCCGCGTCAGTGCCGATTTTTTTCCATTTTGCCTTCGGAATCACTTTCAGTGCCGCCGGATAGAGAATATTGTTTTCTTTGAATATATGATCGCGCAAATTCGCCACTAGTTCGCCCGATAGTTTCGAGAATTTTTCCTTAAACTTTACAAAATCGCCGATCTTTCCGCTCTCCGCCATTTTACTTAGTTCTTTCTTCAGCGCCCGTAGCGTCGTGTGTTCCATCACCATAATCTGTGGTGGGCCGTAGACGCCGTATTTTTCCAATTGTGGAAAAAGAACTTCCTCCTCGCGCTGATGATGTTTTTCGGCGGCGACCAAATGATGCGCTAAATGTTGGAGCTGGCCAAAAAATTTCTTCGGCAGTTGTTCAGCACTTTTGGCCAAACTGATTTTTTGATTCAATTGTTCCAGCTCGGTCAGGAATTTCAATATCTCATCATGTTCGGCGACCAAGACCGCGATCGGGTGGTTTTCCGGAATCTGGGCTTTCATCTTGTCCAAATCATCAGCCATGATCTCGAGATGGGCGGCACAGAGGTGACCAAGTGAGGCCGGATCAACGCCCCTCTCAATCATTTCCTGCTCCGCCGCGATCAATTCGTTTGTATCGACACTTTGCAAAAAATCCTTTGCCTCTTCTTTTATATCCTCCGGACTTTCGGTCTCAGACCGCTCCAGTATTTTCTTCAACTTTTTTATTTTACTTTTCTGCACTTGGCTCCTTCTAATTAATTATTTCCGTCAATGTCGTATTAGTCAGAAATTCGTCGATAAATTTCTCCATCTTGCCGACTGTGGCCCGGAAAAGACATGTTTCTTTCGGACAGTACGCCGCCCGGCCGTCAGTACATTTTATAATGTTGGCCGGCTGAACTGCCCGGACAACTTCAAATAAATTAATCTCGCTTGGATCACGCGATAGGCGGAAGCCGCCGTTTGGCCCGAGTCGCGACTCCAATATTCCGGCATTGGCCAGCCGCTGAAAAATCTTCGCCATCAGCGACTCAGAGATGCTCCGATCCTTCGCCAAGACCTTGGCATCACGGAAATTTTCCCCGCTCTTCGACAACTCGATCAGCCCCAGCATCGCGTACTCAGTTTCCTTTTTAATCAACATTTTATCCCTTCTGTATTTAAGACTATTTAAGTCCTAAATAACTTGATAGTCAAGATTTTTATTTTTGATATCAAAAAAACTCAAAGCTATATTTAATATCTTGACATAATTGACAAATATCATAAAATACAATAAACTATTGTTAGCTATTGTTAACTATTGGTAATTTATGGATAAGCAACCAGAGATCATTACAATTAGTGAAGCCAGCAGACTACTTGGTTGTCACCCAAACACTCTTCGGATGTGGGAGAGAAAAGGAATTTTGAAACCGGTTCGTTTTGGTATCCGTAGAGATAGAAAATATCGAAAAAGCGATGTTCTGCTATTGCTTGAAGGAAATGGTGATAAGAAAAAACTAGAAAACACTGTTTTACCTTCCGATTATGATCTGACCCGAATAGATATGACCGGAACTCATTACGAAGGTCTGGCTGGCGAAACTCTGGCAAAGTTTAAAAAATATGATGATATAAACCGCCAAACAATTAATAAGTTCGACTTTAAGAAATTCATGAATGATTACAATTCTCGAATTCAAGATTTTCCTCAAATTGAAATTGACAAATATCCTTCTCTGGGTGAAAAAATTCTACACATTATCACTGCCACCAGATATCGAAATGGTTCCCTCGAAACCATTAACCTCGATAAATACAAGGTGAGTTTTTTAAAGAAGATCGAATATTTTATCAAGCGAAACAAGCCAATTGAATTGATGCTTCCCGCGTTTCCGTTCAAAATCGCAAATCCTCTCAAATCAAGCCGGGGCGATGCTGATCTTGCCGAGGTTGCCGCTTTTTGCCGATTCAATGAAATAAATCTTCAGATAAAAAAATTTTATAAATCGGGTGCTCAAATTCATATATTCCACGACGGTCATTTGTACTACAGACATTTTTTGCACGAGCTTGATGACGCAAATCGATACTTTGGCTCGTTAAAAAAATTTATTAAATTGCTTGGATTGGAAAAGATTGTTATCTTGCATGATGCCTTCGAAGAACTAAAGAAAATAAAAAACTTTGACTCTGTTTGCAAAGAGGCCAGAAAAGAAATCACTAATCTATGGGAAAGCGAAAAATTCTCGAATGAGAAAATACAACGAATTATCCAGTCTGCCCATAATAATATTAAACTTTCTAATATTCCATACGACAATCTTTACAAAATAAATTTCGCTGAAGATTGGGATCTAACCGCTGAGGAAAAGAAAAAGAAAAAAGAAATTGCCGAGAGAGCAGAAAAATGTGCTTTTGAATATATGGTCGTTCAGCACTCTTTGGAAAAAGTTGATTTCTTCAACAAGATGGTTCCGCACGGAATTCGTCTAACAGTTCATCCGAAGGATGGCCACATTGGAATCTATTTGGTTAAGCGCAAAACCTATTTATTGCCTTGGATGGGCGTAGGAGTTATCAAAAACGATGGCGAAATATCGGTTCATTATGAAAGTGAACTAATTAGCAATGGAAAATATCGACCTGTGTTTATTAAAGGCGAAAAATACCCATTTTATTACAAAGAAGCTGAGATAATTTATAAAG
>JAUSKR010000001.1 GCA_030649445.1 bacterium | reverse complement strand
TTTTCGATAATTTCCTGTGCCACATTGCGGGGAACTTCGGCGTAGTGGGCAAATTCCATAGTTGCGGCGGCACGACCTTGTGACATTGAGCGTAGCGAAGTGGTGTAACCAAACATTGAGCCAAGCGGGACATGGGCGCTGATGTGCTTGATGCCGTTGGCGCGGTCTTCCATCTTGTTGATCGTGCCGCGTTTCGAGTTCAGATCGCCGATAACATCACCCATGAAATCTTCCGGCGTCGTCACTTCGACTTTCATGACCGGTTCAAGGATGACCGGATCGGCCTTTTTGAAACCGTCCTGAAAGGCCATCGAAGCGGCGATTTTGAATGCAACTTCCGAGGAATCAACTTCGTGAAATGAGCCGTCGTAAACTTCGGCAGTGACATCGACAACCGGATAGCTGGCGATAACGCCCCGAGCCATTGCTTCTTTGATCCCCTCTTCGATCGGCTTGATATATTCACGTGGAATTGATCCACCAACAGTTGAGTTGACAAAAGTGAAACCGACGCCCGGTTCGTTTGGTTTGATCCGGAGCCAACAATGACCGTATTGGCCGCGGCCGCCGGTCTGACGGATATATTTGCCTTCGGATGTAACTTCTTTCTTGATTGTTTCACGGTAAGCCACCTGCGGCGCACCGACATTGGCTTCGACTTTGAATTCGCGTTTCATCCGGTCAACGATGATTTCAAGGTGAAGTTCGCCCATACCGGCAATAATCGTCTGACTGGTTTCTTCGTCGGAACGAACGCGGAAGGTTGGGTCTTCCTCAGCTAAACGCTGGAGAGCAATCCCCATTTTTTCCTGATCGGCCTTGGTTTTTGGCTCGATAGCAATATCAATAACCGGCTCAGGAAAGACAATTTTTTCAAGAACAACCGGTTTGGCCGGATCACACAGTGTGTCTCCAGTGGTAGTGTTTGACAAGCCAACGGCGGCGGCAATTTCACCGGCGTAAACCTCGTCAACTTCCTCGCGGTGATTGGCATGGAGCCGGACTATACGGCCGATGCGCTCTTTCTCATCTGCAGTTGAGTTGTAAATATATGAGCCCTTTTTGACTACACCACGGTAAACGCGGAAGAAGATCAACTTGCCGACAAACGGATCGGTCGCCACTTTGAAAGCCAGAGCGGCAAATGGCTCGTCATCAGCCGGTTTAACTTCGACTTCTTCCTCAGTTTTTGGATCAATGCCCTTGGCAGGATCAATATCAAGTGGAGAAGGCAGATAAGCCACAATTGCATCAAGAAGTGAGGCAACAATAATGCCGCGACCGTCTCCACCGAGAATCGGGTAGAATTTGCCGGAAAGACAGGCCTTGCGGACCAATTCTTTCAATTCATCGTTAGTAATTTCATCACCGTTCAAATATTTTTCCATCAATGCATCATCATATTCGGCGACTTTTTCAAGCAATTTTTCCCGCCATTCTTTGGCTTTTTCCAGCATATCGGCCGGGATTTCACCTTCGATCAGGGCTTTGTCTTTATAATCTGAATAAGTATATGCTTTCATCGCCACGAGATCGACAATACCGTTGATCGACTGCTCAACACCGATTGGAATCTGAATCGGTGAAGCGTTTTTGCTTAATCGTTCATGGATGGAATCGAGCGAGCGGTAAAAATCGCCGCCGGTCTGGTTGATTTTATTGATGAAACACATTCGCGGCACTTTATAGTTGTCGGCCTGGCGCCAGACAGTTTCTGATTGTGGCTCGACGCCCATCTTGCCGTCGAAAATGACGACGGCGCCATCAAGCACACGCAAAGACCGCTCGACTTCGACAGTGAAGTCGACGTGGCCGGGCGTGTCGATGATGTTGATACGGTGATCCTTCCAAAAACAGGTCGTGGCGGCGGAAGTAATTGTAATCCCCCGCTCCTGCTCCTGCTCCATCCAGTCCATCGTCGCTTCACCTTCGTGAACCTCGCCAATCTTATGGACGCGGCCCGAAGTATACAAAATCCCCTCTGTAACCGTGGTTTTACCGGCATCGATGTGAGCAATCGTGCCAATGTTTCTAACGTCTTTTAGTGCGTAATCTCGCGCCATAAATCCTCTCTTAGCCCCTCCCCTTTTCAAGGGGAGGTTGGGTGGGGTTTGTTGTCCAACCAATCTAATACAATTTTCAAAAATAAAATTCCCCCTCATGCGACTTGCTTATATTATCACAAATTTTCCCCCCAGCGCAAGCATTGGACGGGAACCGATCTTGTCGCTGGCTCCGGAACGCGGCAAGGCCGATCCGGCCGTCTGGACCGAGGCCTACCGTCGCCTCGAGCAGCAGATCGCCCAAGTGTAAATCAACCGCCGAAGAGTTGATAAGACCCCGGCATGATCTACATGATTGTGCCCGAGTCGGACACTAAGTCCCTGATGAGTCCCTCACCCTTTGCAAATCACAAAGGTGAGAGACGAAACTCGAAAAAAGAACGGCCACAGAAATGTAGCCATTCTTTTTTATTTTTGTTTAATTTTGTAATTACATATGCAGATTGTGTCTCCCTCACTACAGCACACCGGTGTGCTGTAGTGAGGGAGACAATCAAAAACATAGGACTGACGGGCTGATATTCAGGGAAGATTTTGAATGAGATTGAAAAAAAGGAATTTCTTTAATTTGCGCCTTAGGATTAGGGTTGACAGAAATATCAAACATAAAGTAGAATATATACTTCGTTATAACGAATGTGCCGAGGTTTGAGCTGAAATTAACATGTTGTTCGGCTCGACCAAACTGAATTCCAGACAAAGCGGGAAAATGTTTTGTCACCAAAAAGGAACGAGAAATCTCACTGCACTCAGCCCTTTTTCAAAAATGGCTGAGTGCGGTGGGTCACTTCGTTCTTTTTTGTTGTCGAAAATAATTGTATTATTGTTAAGTCCATTCCGATTTCCCAAAACGCCGCGACGAAAGGGTGAAATAGAATGAGAATGGTTTACGGAGATGCAAAACGCCTCTACGTCAGAGCGAATAACCCGGACGTGAAGATCAAAAGGCAGGACGACATCGGACTGGCTGCCATCCTCGGCTGTTTCCCCGTTGAGGGATGCAACGAGGGGGAAATCGCAGCAAACCGGGCCGAGGCACGCGCTGAATGGCTCCGTCGTCATCATTTTGCCCCCGCCAGCAATGATCTGTGGTGGGTTATTCGGGCTGACCGTCTTGCCCGCGCCCAACCGTGACCCGACGACCAGGCGCGGAGAAACCCTCCGCGCCAAAGTCCTTTTAATAAAAACAATTTTTTCATATCACAAATGAACGACCTGTCGTTCTTTTTTTGTGCTTGTTTCCACTACCATACTACGTAGTACGGTAGTGAGAATAAACGCAAACTATTGACAAATTGACAAAAATGTTGTACATTTGATAGTTCGCTTCGCACAACGCGGAGGAACGAGGAGACGACGATGCGCAGAAAATTGCGCGGACTGCTCGTACTCACCGCGTTCGTCGCGGTGTGTTCTTTGATCGGGTGCGGAGGAGCTGGAGAGCTGTTCGGGATCCGCAAGCCTCGGCCGCGGATCGATACGGTCGTTCTCGACCGGGCGTCGTCCAGCGCCATGCTGGTGGCGAACCGGAGCCGCTTCCGGGTCGAACAGTTTCGGGTCTACAGGCTGGTCAACGCCAGCGACGACCCGGTCAGTGATAACTCGGAAAGGCGGTATCTGAACTTTTCCTTCAACCGCTTCGAGACAGACGGAGAGCGCGGTCGTGCGTTCTTCGTCCTGTCAACGTGGTCGGACGAGGCGATTGACTTTGTCAGCACATACTACGTGCTTGCCGAGGTCAGCTCCGACGTCTTCGACTACAGTGGGAGTGGTGGAACGACGAGTGTCCGGGCAACCGCTCTGCTCCGGTGCAAACCGGACGGCACGACGGAGAACGTCTACTGAAGAGGAGGGGTTCTAGAGGCGGCATTCGCGCAAGCGTATGCCGCCTCAGACCCAATACAAATTAACACTTTCATATAAAAATAACCCGCATTACTGCGAGGTTTTTTTATTTATGAGAAATAATTTTATACAAGTTGAAGCTTGGGCTACGTTGATTTACACCACCCCTAGCCCCTCCTCGAAGAGGAGGGGGATCAGAACCGCGCAAAATGGGCAAAGGCCTTGTTGGCTTCGGCCATGCGGTGGGTTTCATCTTTCTTCTTGATGGCTGAGCCTTCATTATTGTAAGCACCGATCATTTCAATGGCCAATTTTTGCGCCATTGGTTTGCCTTTTGAACCCTGCGCCGCGGCGATAACCCAGCGCATCGCTAGTGTATTTTTGCGTTCGCGGGTGACTTCCATCGGCACCTGATAGTTGGCGCCGCCAATTCGTTTGCTCTTAACTTCGACGATCGGGCCGACATTTTTCAAAACGGTGTCGAGAATATCTAGTGGCTCTGCTTTGAGCGTCTCGGCGGCCTGATCAAAAGCGGAATAAACAATTCTCTCGGCAATAGTTTTCTTGCCGTTTTTCATAATATAGTTGATCAGCTTGGCTACAACTAAACTGCCATACTTGGCGTCTGGCTGAAGAGTTTGTTTTCTGATTTTAAGATGACCTCTGGGCATTGTTGTTTAGCTTTTCAGCTTATCAGTTAGTCAGTTTATCAGCTGATTAACTGATTGGCTGATGAACTGAAGGGCTTATTTAATTAAGCTTTGCCGGCTTTTGTGCCGTATTTACTCCGGCCCTGTTTGCGGCCGGCAACACCTGTTAAATCTAATTTTCCTCTAACAATGTGGTATCGCATACCCGGCAAGTCCTTGACCCGGCCGCCGCGGATAAGTACAACCGAGTGTTCTTGAAGATTATGACCTTCACCGCCAATATAAGCATTAACTTCATAACCGTTGGCCAATCGGACACGGGCGTATTTTCGCAGAGCCGAGTTTGGTTTCTTTGGCGTCATCGTCCCGACTTTGATGCAGACGCCCCGTTTTTGCGGTGAGCTGAGCTTAACCGGTTTGTTGTGAAGATAGTTAAAAGTCGTCTTCAAAGCAGTCGTCTTCGAACGCTTAATATTACTCTTGCGGCTCTTTCTAACTAGTTGGTTTATCGTTGGCATGCTGGAAAATTTTCAATTATCAATTATCAATTTTCAATTTTCAATTTTCAATTTTCAATTCTTTTTTAGCACCATATTAAAGTAGCACAAAACATCACAACTGTCAAAGCTGTTCAGCCAACTCTTCTACCGGCTCTGGCGTCGGCACAGTGATATCCGGCCCCAAAGTGGTATCAATTACTGAGGGCACTGGGCACTCGGCCATATCGCTCTCGCGGTTGAAGCCGGTACCGGCTGGAATTAACTTGCCGATAATGACATTTTCTTTCAGCCCCTTCAGATTATCAACTTTGCCAGCGATAGCAGCATCGATCAAAATTGAGGTTGTTTCCTGAAACGAAGCAGCTGATAGGAAAGAGTCGGTTTTTAGTGCGACTCTGGTGATACCCATAATCATGTCGTCGGTTTTGATCTGTTTTTTACCCTGCTCGGCCAGTTCATCATTTTTGACCGCAATATCAAACTTCGATACAACCTGGCCGGGAAGATATTTGGAATCGCCTGATTCAAGGATTTTGACCTTGCTACTCATCATCCGGACAATAACTTCAATGTGCTTGTCGTTGATATCCTGACCCTGCGAGTCATAAATTATCTGAACTTGTTTAATAATATAATTTTGGGTCTTGGTCGCACCGCTCAATTTGAAACTAGCATTTAGGTCAAAGTGTCCTTCAGTCAGAGGCTGGCCTTTTTCGACAATATCGCCGGTCTTTACCATCAATTGAGTCGTTTTTGGTGCTGTATACTCAACGACAGCATCACCGACGCCAATAACTTTGATCTTGTTACCCGCAACTAAAATTTTTCCTGAAATTATAGTGCGGACCGGTTTGCCCTGTCCAGATTCGGACTCGGCAATTGTCTGATTTTTGACAACCGACGAATCATTTTCGACTATAACTTTATAATTGCTCGGCAATTCATACTCTTCGATTTTTTCACCCTGTCCTGAAACGGTAATTTTGATACTATCCTGGACTTTTGCAATCACTATACTACCGCTAACTTCTGATAGAATGGCTGGAGCTTTTGGCATTCGTGCCTCAAAAAGCTCTTCGACACGCGGCAGGCCGGTGGTAATATCCTCACCAGCTGCACCCCCTGTGTGAAAAGTTCTCATCGTCAACTGAGTTCCGGGCTCACCGATGGCTTGGGCGGCAACGATGCCGACAGCCGTGCCGATTTCAACCGTTTTGCCGGTTGCCAAATCGATGCCGTAGCATTTCTGACAAATGCCTTTTTTTGATTCGCAACCAAGAAGTGAATAAATTTCAATTTCTTCCAGATTCGCTTCGTTAAACTTTGCAACTTCAACCTGTGTGATAGTCGCGCCCGCTTTGACACCAGCGGCAGTTTTACCAAGAGTCCGGCCAAGAATGTATTTGTCCCAATCCTCGCCAAATTCAGCATAAAAGCTTTTGGCAATCGTTCGAGTATTTTTCGTCTGACAATCTGGACACGAGGTCACAACATCTTGAGAGACATCGACAAGGCGGCGGGTCAGATAACCAGCTTCAGAAGTTCGCAGGGCCGTGTCTGCCCGGCCTTTTCTCGAGCCGTGAGTCGAGACGAAATACTCGAAAACCGATAACCCTTCCTTGAAGTTCGATTTGATCGGCAACTCGATAATAGCACCGGTTGGATCAGCAACCATCCCTTTCATCGCACCGACCTGGGTCATCTGGGCGATATTACCACGCGCACCGGAATTCATGATAATATAGATATCATTTTGCTTGGGATACCCAGTCATCATGTCTTTTTCCATCCGTGACTGCGCCCCCATCCATATTTCGATAGTTTTGTTATAGCGCTCTTCATCAGAAATCAAACCGCGCAGAAAAAGTTTGGTCACATTATCAACTTCCTTCTGGGCGAGACCCAGAGTTTCACCCTTTGATTCCGGAATATAAATATCATCGATAGCAAAAGTCATACCGGACTTTTGAGCATACTCGAAACCAAGCTCTTTGATGTCATCAACAAGCTTGGCGGTCGTTTCCCCTCCATATGTGTGGTAAACTTTTTCAGCCAATTTACCAATCGTCTTTTTAGTCATGGCTTCGTTGATATAGTCTAAGTCTTTTGGTAGAACTTCATTGAAAATAATCCTGCCAACTGTGGTTTCAAGAATGCTTGTGTCATTCATCCGGACCTTGATCATCGCGTTGATATCAATTTTGTCCAGTTGGTATGAGCTGATCGCCTCATTTTCTGAAGCAAAAACTCCACCAGTTCCCCTGGCATCTTCTTTGTCTTTGGTCAAATAATGGCAACCGAGCACAATGTCAAAAGACAGCGTCAAAACTGGATCACCACTAGAGGGTTTGAGAAGATTTTTCGAGGAAAGCATAATTTCATGCGCCTCTTCCTGAGCCCGGTCAGATAATGGTAAATGAACTGCCATCTGATCACCATCAAAATCAGCATTGAAAGCCGAGCAAACGAGCGGATGAACCTGAATCGCTTTACCTTCGATCAGAATCGGTTTAAAGGCCTGGATACCAAGACGGTGAAGCGTCGGAGCGCGGTTTAAAAGGACACATTTGTCTTTGATGACATCTTCTAAAATGTCCCAGACAAAAGATTCACCTTTATCAATTAATCTAGTGGCGTTTTTGACATTATGAACATAGCCGTCAGAGATAAGTCGGCCGATGACGAATGGTTTGAAAAGCTCCAGTGCCATAACCTTCGGTAGACCGCACTGGTAGAGTTTTAGCTTCGGACCAACGACGATGACAGACCGTCCGGAGTAATCAACTCTTTTACCAAGTAAGTTCTGCCGGAAACGGCCTTGTTTGCCCCGAAGCATATCAGATAAGGATTTTAGTTTTCTCTTGCCACCAGTTGAGGAAGCAACTTTGTCTTTACGGGCTGAGTTATCAATCAGGGCATCAACTGCTTCTTGAAGCATTCTTTTTTCGTTCCGACAAATAACTTCCGGCGCACCTTGGCTCAGAAGTCTCTTAAGGCGGTTGTTCCGGTTGATAACTCGGCGATAGAGATCGTTTAGGTCAGAAGCGGCAAAACGGCCGCCATCAAGCTGAACCATTGGCCGCAAATCTGGTGGGATGACCGGAAGTCTGTTTAGAATCAGCCAAGCCGGATTAATACCAGCATTTTTCATACTTTGTAATACTCGAAGTTTTTTCAGAACTTTTGTCCTAGCAAGACCAGCTTGTTTTCTGGCTTCAATATTGGCAATTTTGATACCGGCTTCCAAATCAAGATTTTTTAAAAGCTCTAGTATTGCTTCAGCGCCAATACCGACACGAACAATTTGACCATATTTCATGTTCAAATCACGGTAATTTTGCTCAGAAATTATTTTTCCGATCATAATGGACCCAAGCTCTGTCTTAGTTTCTTTATAAATCTGTTCAATTTCTTCGGAAGATACACTCGGAGTTTCATTATTTTTCAATGAGTCAGCATATTCTTTATATTCGGTTTCTAGATTTTCCAGACTGGATTGGCGCAAATCTTCATTGATATCAAGGATGATGTAGCTAGCGAAATAAACAACTTTTTCGATATCAGCGCCGGTCAAACCAAGAATCGCTGAAACAATACTTGAGGTGCCACGAACATACCAGATGTGGGCAATCGGCACAGCCAGGTCGATATGGCCCATCCGGATCCGGCGAACCGATGAACGGGTCACTTCAACTCCGCATTTATCACAAATAACGCCTTTGTAACGAATTTTCTTATACTTGCCGCAATAACACTCCCAATCCTTGGTCGGGCCAAAGATCCGCTCGCAAAATAAGCCGTCGCGTTCTGGCTTTTGCGTCCGGTAGTTGATCGTTTCTGGCTTGATAACTTCACCGTGCGACCACGACAAAATATCTTCAGGTGAAGCAATCGAGAGTCGAATCGCTTCAAAATCTGAGACTGTGACCTGATCTTTTACTTCTAGGCTTGGCATAATATTTCCTTAGATAATTAGGGTGATTAGGGAATTCAGGGTGATTGGGAATGTTTATTCTTCGCTATCGACTTCAGCGCTTATCAGGTCTTCATCGGGTGCTGTTTGCTCGGCGGCTATCTCAGTTAGCTTTTCATCAAGTTCTTCGTCGTCTGATTCGCTGGTATCGTCGGCAAAATCAGCCGAATATTCCTCGCCCTGTTTGACTGGCAAAGCAACTGAAAGTGGCTTTTCGACCGGCAACTCTTCGGCGACAAGTGCTTCTTCATGTGTAGTGATCAAGTCGACATCAAGACAAAGACTTTGCAATTCTTTGACCATCACATTGAAAGCTTCGGGGATGACTGGTTTTTGAATTTTTTCACCCTTGATAATTGATTCATAAATTCGGCTACGACCAACGATGTCGTCAGATTTGATTGTCAACATCTCCTGCAAAGTGTGGGCGGCGCCATATGCCTCAAGTGCCCAGACTTCCATTTCGCCAAAACGCTGACCACCAAATTGAGCCTTACCACCAAGCGGCTGTTGAGTAATCATCGAGTACGGACCAACGCTTCGGGCATGCATCTTGTCATCAACCAAGTGGTGAAGTTTCAAAATATACATAACACCGACAGTTGATTTGCGATCAAATGGTTCGCCGGTTTTACCATCATAGAGCTGGATCTTGCCATCCTCAGGCAAATCTTGCTCGACTAGTCTTTGTTTAATTTCAGAAAGTTGGATACCTTCGAAGACTGGTGTGGCAATTTTATAGCCGCCTTTGGCAGCTGCAAGGCCGAGATGAGTCTCCAAAATTTGGCCGACATTCATACGCGAAATTACACCAAGAGGATTGAGAATCACATCAACTGGCCGGCCATCGGGTAGATAAGGCAGATCTTCTTCCGGCAAGACAACTGAAATAACACCCTTGTTGCCATGTCGTCCGGCTAATTTATCACCAACTGAAATTTTACGAAGCTGAGCAACAGAAATTTCAACCATCTGGTAAACGCCAGCGGGTAGTTCGTCGCCGTTTTCCTTCGAAAAAATTTTAATATTGATGACCTTGCCGTATTCACCGTGCGGTAGTCTTAAGGACGAGTCCCGAACATCTTTAGCTTTTTCACCAAAAATAGCACGGAGAAGTTTTTCCTCGCTTGAGAGTTCAGTTTCACCTTTTGGTGAAATTTTACCAACCAAAATGTCACCGGATTTAACTTCGGCACCTATTCTAATGACACCAACTTCATCAAGATTGGACAAAGCTTCTTCGGAGACATTTGGAATATCCCGGGTCAGAAGCTCAGGTCCGAGCTTGGTATCGCGTACTTCAATCGAATATTGTTCGATATGAACCGAGGACATCGTGTGTTCTTTGACAAGCCGGCTAGAAATAATGATTGCATCCTCGAAGTTTGAACCGCCCCAAGACATAAAAGAAACAAGCAAATTCTGACCCAGAGCAAGTTCGCCTTTATCAGTCGCTGATGAGTCAGCAATTACATCGCCAGCTTTGACAGCATCACCGACTTTAACTACCGGCCGTTGATTGATCAGTGTGCCTTGATTTGAGCGGGAAAACTTTTCAAGATAATAATCATGCTCCGGCAATTTATTATTTGATTTAATTCTGATTAAATTGGCTGAAACATGGGTGATGACACCGTCTTCATAGGCTGTAGCGATTTGACCGGAATACTGTGCCGCTGCCCGCTCCATGCCTGTGCCGACGACTGGGGAATCAGGGACGATCAAAGGTACAGCCTGGCGTTGCATATTTGATCCCATCATCGCTCTAGCACCATCATCGTGCTCGACAAAAGGAATAAGTGAGGTTGCAATCGAAACAATCTGCCGCGGTGAGACATCCATATATTGAACATCAACAGCGGCGGCCATATCGGGGTGGCCATGTCGCCTGACAATGACTCGCTCGTCTTTGATGATGCCTTTTTCATTGATTTCAACTGAGGCGGGAGCGATAATGAGTTTTTCTTCGGTACCGGCGTCAAGGTAAACGACATCTTTGGTCACCCTAGCACGACCTTTTTCAATTAAAACTTTGCGGTAGGGTGTCTCCATAAATCCGTAATCATTGATCCTGGCATAAGAAGCCATATAGCCGACCAAACCGATGTTCGGACCCTCGGGTGATTCGATCGGACAGATACGACCATAGTGAGATTCATGAACATCACGAACTTCGAAGCCAGCCCGTTCACGCGAAAGTCCGCCTGGACCGGTCGCCGACAAAGTCCGCTTATGCTCGAGCTCAGAGAGCGGATTTGTCTGATTCATAAACTGAGATAATTGTGATGAGGAAAAAAATTCCTGCAAAGTGGCAACAATCGGCCGAGAGTTCACTAGGGCTTGTGGCGTAATGTCGGCTGGTTCCAAAACACTCATCCTATCTTTAGCAATTCGCTCAACTCGCAAAAGACCAACCCTGACACGGCCTTGAATCGATTCGCCGATTGATTTAATCCGCCGGTTCTTAAGAGCATCGGTGTCATCTGGCTTTGAATTTGGCGTATTATTTAGACGGATTATTTCGCGGATAATCTCAATCAAATCTTCTCGACGGAAGATTCTGTTTTCTGGAGTATTCGGCAGATCTGTGCCCAAACGCTGATTTAACTTGTAGCGGCCAACTCGACCGATGTCATAGCGCTTCGGATTAAATAGAATCATCTCGATAAAAGCTTTGGCCGACTCTGGAGTCGCCAGGTCACCAGGACGAATTCTTTTGTAAGTCTCGACAACACCCTCGTCGTAATTATGTGAAGGATCTTTTTCCAGCGTTGCGTCGATATATTTTATATTTTCGCCGTCGTCAACGTCGCTAAAGAGTGATTTGATCTCTTCGTCGGTTGAAATGCCCAGCGCACGCAGGAAAGTCGTGATCGGGATCCGGCGTTTGCGATCAACTTTAATCGAAATAACGCCCTTGGAATTGCTCTCAATTTCAAGCCAGGCACCACGGTTGGGAATAACTTTGGCACCAAAAAAATTCTCGCCGCCAATTCTCTCAGCCGTGAAAAGAACACCATATGAGCGGACAATTTGTGATACAACACAACGCTCGACACCGTTGATAATAAAAGTACCATGCTCGGTCATTAGAGGAATATCGCCTAAAAATACCTCGCCATCTTTAATCTCTTTTGTCTGTTTATTGAGCAAAGAGACCTTAACTCGAAGCGGCGCTTTGTAAGTCATGTTTTTTTCACGAGCCGTCTTCTCATCAAGCCGAGGCTTATCCACGTAATATTCGCCAAAAGTCAGTGAGTAGAGCTCGCCGGTAAAATCTTCTATCGGGGAAATTTCATCCAGTAATTCGCTGAGACCTTCTTTGAAAAACCATTCAAATGACTTCGTCTGAACCTCAATTAAATTTGGCAGTTTTTCATATTCTGCTTCAATTCGAGGCAGAATCCGAGAGCTGACTTTATTTTGAACGGCCATAATCTCCTTTAGTTCCTCTCCTTTCCGAGGAGAGGTCAGGTGAGGTTTATATTATTTTTATATGACTCATAGGACATATAAGTCCCATAGAAAGCATAAATGAACCACAAAAAACCGCCCCAGCGGCTTGGAGGTGGCGCTATTGTGCTAATTCATCTAAAGCACTTTGAGTTATCAACGTTTTATCCCACTCTAAAAATATTCTATTAGACCGATAATAGCACACGACAATTCACTTGTCAAGAAGCAAGCGAATGTGTGGAAATATTTATCCTTTACAGTATAAATAACTAATATTTTCTTGTCAATGGGTGTACCCCTCCCCTTTTCAAGGGGAGGCTGGGAGGGGTTTACAACCTGTTTGAATTTAAAGTTCTTTTTATGGTATATAGTTTATCAAGGCTGGGAGAACTGCCATGCTCGGTTTGCCGAATTGGGTCACGCGGCCGCTTGAGGCTGTGATCGCCGGCATCGTCTGGCTGGTGCACTTCGGCTTGTGTCTCATCAGCTATCCGTACCGCCTTTTTAAGGCGCATGATTTCTTCACCAACAACGCCTCGCCAAGGCTAGTGAAGATCCTACTGGGAGAGGCTGGTCCGTCACCCGACGAGAACTTTCTCTGGCAAGTCACGCACCGCGGTGACAAAGAGTGGCATCTCGAGATCTGGCTACCAGAACGCTATCGGCGAAAACGTCGCGCCAGAGCCGAGCCGACCACCCACATACTGCGGCCAGAACAGTGCCAACCGGCTAACTGGTGGAACGCCGTTGCTTTCGGCGATCCAAGGGTTGTGTTCAAGTGAGCACCACCAAAGCTGTCGTGGCGCCGCGGAGACCCAGTCTCCCGGCGCCATCGTTATTTCACCAACAAAATCTTTCTTAAATTCCTTTATATTTTTATCTTACAATCCAGTACGGCCGTATTGATTTGTAAGATAAAATCATGATTCAAAAAAATTACACTCTTAACACTCTCTCGATATAGTTATCAGCTCAATCTGCTTCAATAAATCATCAAATTTCAGAAACCCAGCTTTTGCGTTAAAGTGGCCTGAGTTAGGAATAAAAGTTAGTTCTACTCCGAGATTTTTTGCCAATTGCCGGCCGTTTTCAAATCCGACATACGGATCATTATCAGAATGATAGACGGCAAAGTGTTTGGAATTTTTCTTAATTTTTGCCCAGTCAAATGGGTGGCCGGTAAAGGGTTTATCGCCGGACCAATTGACGATCGGGGGGATTCCAATCGGGGTAGCAACCAGAAATGCTGCTTTGACTGGGCTACCAAGCGATTCAAGAATCCTTAATAGAAATGAACCGCCTAAACTATGACCGATTAAAATTGTATTTGCATCAAGTTTATCTCTGTATTGATCAAGTACTTTAAACCAACTCTCTGGGGTTTGATTCTCGGGAGTTGGAAATTGAGGCACGATAACTTCGCAATTTTCTTTTTCTAATTGCTCTTTGAGCCAGGGAAACCAATTTTCCTCCGGATAGCCGCCAGTGCCATGAAAAATAAAAAAAGTTTTCATTTTCCTTTGATGAGTTCGATAAATTCAACGATTCTATCGTGATATCTTTCGATAAACATAGCGATGTCTTGGGTAAAGAGCGATGGAGCGGTTTCAATGCTCTCTTTGAGGTCGTCGAGGGAGTAGAGTATGATTCCTTTTGCTTCCCGATCAACTGTCTTGACTGAGCCGTTGTAGACACCAAAATACAAATCGAGTCGATTAACAACTGGCACATCTTTTGATTTTATTTTTTTAACGAGAGTGAGATTTTTTGTATCGATATGCTTGACAACTGCGATCGAATTGAGGTAGTCCTCAAGTAAGTCCAGTGTTTTGATAAAATCTTTGTCGTTCCGCAATACTATAGAGGGAATCTGAAGTTCCTGAACCGTCTCAACCATAACGGTATAATCTGTCGTGTCGCCAAATCTGACATGACCGCCCATCGATTTGTCAAATAATCCGGGATTATGAGCTTTGGTGTTGCTTCTTTTCTGGATAAATATCTCGCCTTTCGTATCGAACATCAAAACATCAACGATCGCAACGGCCGTAGTTGGCTTTATGCCTTTCTCTGAAAGTTCAATCTGTTCACGATAAAACTTGTCCCGATCCATCTGAATGGCAGTAACCGGGCTCTCGGCTTCGTAGGTTGTGATAGTTTCTGACATATTTACAATATAACCTTACTGATTGTGGGTTTCAACTATTTGCCAAGATTTTTCTTGATCTTGTCTGTTAAAATTTTCACACCAGCATTTGTCGCGGTTGAAACTGGAATAACTGTAATTTTTTTGGCCTTAAATTGCTTTGAAATTTCTGCCAGTCTCTCGGCTGAAATGAGATCTATTTTTGACAGGATAACGATTTCTTTCTTCTTTAGTAGTTTTTTTGAAAAATCACCGAGCTCAATCCTTACTATATTATAATCTGCAATTGGATCTGGCGAGTTGGAATCAACTAAATGAACTAAGAGTTTTGTCCGCTCGACGTGTTTTAGAAATTTGATCCCCAATCCCCTGCCTTCGTGAGCACCTTCGATCAAGCCCGGGATGTCGGCGATGATGAAGCGCTTGTCATCAGAAATAAATGTCCCCAGATTCGGCTCAAGGGTTGTAAAGGGATAATTAGCAATTTTTGGCCTTGCATTCGTCAGAGTTGAGATCAAAGTTGACTTGCCGGCATTTGGCAGGCCAATAAGACCGACATCGGCAATCATTTTCAAGACCAATTTAATTTTGGCCGATTCACCGCGCATGCCCTTTTTTGCCCACTTTGGCGCTTGTTTAATTGATGTAGCGAAATGCTGGTTGCCCCAGCCGCCTTTGCCACCATTTAAGAAAACTATGTGATTATTTTCCGGCGTCATATCAGCCAACAATTCGTCTTTTTGGAATATCTGCGTCCCGACCGGTACTTTAAGAATCAAATCTTCGGCATTTTTGCCGTGCATATTTTTACCCATACCGTTTTGGCCGTTTTCAGCCAGAAAACGTTTGGCCCGGTTAAAACTCGAGAGTCCATGAATGTGATCAAGAACTTCAAAAACAATGTCGCCGCCTTTGGCACCGTCGCCGCCATCCGGCCCGCCGTTAGGAATATATTTTTCACGTCGAAAAGAGACAGCACCGTCGCCACCGTTCCCCGCCTTGATATAGATTTCAACTTCGTCGATGAACACAATTAGTTAAAAGTTAAAAGTTAAAAGTTAAAAGTATTTGAATTAATGCTCTGGTAGCTCGCTTTATACTTTGAACTTTAAACCTTAAACTAAACGTATAGTAACACAAAAATAGCGATTAAGCCAGCTGTTGAGATCAAAACAATTGAACATCTTAAAATTAGTACAGGACTTACGCATTGTAGAGCAAACTTTAGTTTGTTGGAAATGATGTAAGCAAATTAGTTTAATTTAATTTTAACACGCTAAAGCGTGAGCTACGGGGTTTTTGCGTAAGTCCTAAATTAGTAGATAAATCCTTTAATAACTCTGTCGTTTTTGTTCTTCGTTCTTCTTGATGTGACACCCCAGCCCCTCGCATTCATTTCTACAATCGTGAATTCGTCGCCATCGACTGACTCAACATAGGCGACATGGCCCCAGAATGATTCACTCGAGACCATGATAGCACCCGGGACAGGAGTCGATCCGGTTGAGTAGCCGGCACGTTGTGCAGAGTTTAACCATTGGCCACCGTTACCCCA
>JAUSKR010000061.1 GCA_030649445.1 bacterium | reverse complement strand
TAGTTAATTAATGTAACGAAAAACATTATGGACAAATTAAATAAAATTTATCAGGATAAATTAGTGCCAGAGCTGAAAAAAGAATTGAAATGCAGCAATATCTTCGAGGTGCCAAAAATTGAAAAAGTTGTCGTCTCGACCGGTATCGGTGATTTCAAGGAAGATAAGGCCGCAGTGGAGCGGATTACAGCTGAGATTGCTCGACTTACTGGAGCTAAACCAAAGACAAATCTGTCAACAAAAGCTGTCTCAGCTTTTAAACTGCGGATTGGTCAGCCGGTCGGCTTGACCACCACCCTGCGTAATGAGCGGATGTATGACTTTATCAGCAAGCTGGTCAATGTCACTCTACCTCGAATTCGTGATTTCCGTGGTGTTGCTACATCAAGTTTTGATAACCAGGGCAATTTTTCTATTGGTATCCGAGATTATTCGATCTTTCCAGAAGTCAAATACGAAGAGATCAAAGAAACATTTGGACTGGAGATAAACATTAAGATAAAGGCAAGAAACAAGGAAGAGGCAAAAATGTTGCTCGTCAAATTGGGATTTCCTTTTAAGAAAGAGAGAAGCTAATGGCAAAAAAATCACTGATATTGAAAGCCCTGAAAAAGCCCAAGTACATGAGCAGAACGATCAATCGGTGCAAACTCTGTGGTCGGAAACATGGCTATATTCGTAAGTTTACACTCTGCCGGATTTGTTTTCGCGAGCTAGCTTCCCGCGGTGAAATCCCCGGTGTTTCCAAGTCAAGCTGGTAAAATATTAACATTTACGATTGAATTAAATAATAAGGTAAAAATGGATCAGATAGCAGATTTGCTGACAAGAATCAGAAACGCATCTTCCGTACGGAAGAGCGAAATCACCGTTTCATATTCAAAGATGAAAGAGGCCATTTTAGATATTTTCAAACGGGAAGGGTTTTTGGCAAGCACTGAAGTAATTCAAGACGATAATAAAAAGTTTATCAAACTTGTTATTTCTGATAAGAAATTACCAGCGCATTTACGGCAGATCAGCAAACCGGGTCGGCGGATTTATGTCAAAAATAAAGAAGTACCAAAACCATTGCGTGGATTGGGTACTATCGTCATTTCCACTTCGACCGGTGTTGTCACTGGTCGTGAAGCTGCCAAAAAGGGCTTAGGCGGTGAAGTGATTTGTGAGATATGGTAAGACCAACCGAATGTCTAATGGATCGAATAAATCGAAAAACGAGCCCTTAGACTTATTAGATAAATTAGATATTAGGTTTCAAAATGAGTAAGATTGGCAAAAAACCCATTAAAATCGAAGAGAATGTGACTGCAGAGATTATCAAAAATCATCTCAGCGTTTCTAGTAATCAAAACAGGCTGGAGCTAGATTTTCCGAAAGAAATCGGTCTTGAGATTAAAGATGGTGGTATTTATGTTACAATGCTTAACAATTCAAGATTTGCTCAGGAGCAACATGGCTTGATGGCGCGCTTGATCGGCAATATGGTCACTGGTGTTAAAACTGGGTTTACCAAAGAATTAACCTTTAAGGGTACCGGTTATCGTGCTGCCGTTGAAGACAATAAAGTTGTTCTGGTCATGGGTTACTCTCATGATGTTAAGCTGCCGATTCCAGAAGGATTGGAAGTCAAGATTGTAAAGAATTCAATTATTGTTTCCGGTATCAGCAAGGAGCGCGTTGGCCAGTTCGCCGCCATCATTCGCGAAGTCCGAAAACCAGAAGTTTACAAAGGCAAAGGGATTAAATATAAAGATGAGCACATCCGCCGCAAAGCCGGTAAAACAGCGGCGAGTAAGTAACCGCAAAATACGAAAATAATACGAAACTGCGAAAATTATATTCAATACGAAACCCCAAATACCCTAAATACCCTAATCACCCCGAGAATCATCATGAAAAAGATTATTGGCACAAACAAAAAACCCCGCATCTCGATCTTCCGGTCGAATCGCTTTATTAGTGGTCAAGCTGTTGATGACACCAGAGGCACTACTATTTCAGTAGCCACCACAAGGAAGTTAACTGGGAAAAAACCAACTGACAGAGCGACTGAAGCTGGTCAAAAACTGGGCGAAAACCTAAAAGTCAAGAAGGTCAGCCAGGTAGTCTTTGATAGGAATGGCAACAAATATCATGGCAATGTTGCCGCCTTCGCTGAAGGTGTGCGTAAAAGTGGAATTAAGTTTTAATCTCAGGATTTACAATGGTAGAAACAGTAGTTACAACTCCGACAGTAGAAAGAACCGATAGAACAGTCAAAAATATTATGAGACCGCGTTCTTTTGGCAGCCGCCGGGAACCGTCTGAATTTGAGGAGCGGGTCATCGAAGTCCGCCGAGTCGCCAGAACTGTCAAAGGTGGTCGCCGGATCCGCTTCCGCGTCCTTGTCGTCATCGGTAATAAAAAAGGCAAAGTCGGTATGGGCATCGCTAAGGCCAATGATGTCGCCGAAGCGGTCAAAAAAGCCGTGGCCCAGGCCAAGAAAAATATGATCATCGTGCCGATTATCGATGGCACAATTCCGTATGATGTCATCTCTAAACACGGCGGTGCTGTCGTCATGCTAAAACCGGCCGCCAGTGGTACATCTATTGTTGCTGGTGGTGCAGTCCGGGCCATCGCCGAACTAGCTGGAATTACCGATCTGCTTTCGAAAATGATGGGCTCCTCCAGTAAGGTCAACAATATCACCGCAACACTCAAAGCTTTCACCTCCTTCAATCCTGAATACACTGAGAGAGTTCAGAAATATGCTGATAATAAAAGCAAATCGACGAAAGTAGCGGTCGAAACTGCTGAAATAAAAACTGCTCCGACGACTACTAAGGACAGTGTCGGAGTTCCGACCGAAAGCGTCGGAAAAGCAAAGTCAAAAAAAGTTGAAAAAGCCGAAGCAAAACCAGAAAAAACCGAGAAGGTCAAGGTCAAGAAAAAAGTTAAACTAGAAGCAAAGAAAACTATAAAAAAAGAAACAAAAGCCAAAAAATAACAATTATACAATGTTAGATTGTCATCCTGAGTGTCAGCGAAGGATCTCAGAGATTCTTCATTTCATTCAGAATGACAGATAAATAAATTGGAAATTATCATGAACCTAGTTAGTTTAAAAGGTAAAAGCAAAAGAAGAGTCGGACGAGGCCTGTCATCCGGCCAGGGCAAAACTGCTGGTCGTGGGACCAAAGGTCAGAAATCCCGCAGTGGCTATAATATTCCCCGCAAATTTGAAGGCGGCCAGACGCCGCTATCGATGAGACTGCCGATTTTACCGGGCTTCAAATCACACAAGCGGAAGGCCGATGTCATTTCACTTGATTTAATCTCTGCCAATTTCAAATCTGGTGAAACAATTACGATTAAATCTTTAGTAGAAAAGGGGATTGTCGGCGGTAAAAATCCAATCAAAATATTGAACAATGGTAAGTTAACCATTGCCGTCAAACTTGGCGAGGATATTAAAGTCTCAAATTCAGTCAAAGAACTTTTTGAAAAACCTGTAGAGGCAGAGAAACCGGCCGAAAAAGCTGAAAAGTCAGTCAAAAAGATCGAGCCCAAAGAAATCAAGTCAGCCAGATCTGTTCTTGCCAAAAAACAAACCAAAGAATAACATTACAGCGATATTACAAAAAACAGTTCCCGCCCGAACTGTTTTTATGTTGATTTATAGGCGAGATTAAGTTATATTGAGAGCAATGAACAAATGGCTGAAAATCTGGGAATACAAGGATCTGCGCAATAAAATCATTGTTGCGGTGTCGCTGTTGCTTTTGACTCGGGTTCTAGCTCACATTCCACTGCCGGGTGTTGATCTGGCTCGGCTACAAACATTCTTTTCACAGAATCAGGTATTTGGCTTTCTCAACATGTTTTCCGGCGGGACGATGAGTAACTTTTCAATTATTCTTATGGGTGTCGGTCCTTATATTACTTCCTCTATTATTTTCCAGTTACTCGGTATGATCTTCCCAGCTGTTGAACAGCTTCAAAAGGAGGGGGAAGCCGGCCGGCAGAAGATCAATCAGTGGACACGTCTGGCGACAGTACCCTTGGCCTTCATCCAGGCCTATGCAATGTTGGTTTTACTCCGAAATCAAGGCATCATTCCGACGTGGACCGTATTCGACCTTTGGGTTATGCTTATATCTGTTACCGGCGGCACTATCCTGCTAATGTGGCTAGGCGAAATAATTTCAGAAAAGGGAATTGGCAACGGCGTCTCACTCATCATCGGCTTAGGTATACTGTCGGGTTATCCGGCTCAAATTCGCAATACCGCCCTGATTTTACAATCTGGCGATACGAGCAAAATTATCGGCGCCATCGCTTTCGTCTTTATTTTCATCATCGCTACCATCGGCATCATCTTTATTCAGGAAGGTCAGCGTGATGTGCCGGTAACCTATGCGCGCAAACTCCGGCTTGGCCAAACAAGTGGTTTTTCAAGCACTTTGCCGATCCGGGTCAATATAGCCGGCGTCATCCCGATTATTTTTGCTATGAGCGTTTTGGTTATTCCCGGCGTTGTGGCTAAATATTTAGAAACGGCCAAGACGGTCTGGCTAGCCAACGGTGCTCGAAGTGTTGATAATTTTTTCAACAACCAGACCTACTACGCCATCATTTATTTTGTCATGGTCGTCGCTTTTACATATTTTTACACCAGCATTGTCTTTAAACCTGCCGAGATCGCTGAAAATTTGCAGAAACAAAGTGGTTTTATTCCAGGTATCCGGCCAGGCACAGAGACTAAGCAATATTTAGCCAAAATTGTCACCCGCATTACCCTAGTTGGCGCTTTTTTCCTCGCCATCATTGCTGTTTTGCCCTTCATCGTTCAGTCAGCGACTGGCATCACCACCTTTACTCTCGGTGGAACGGGGATCTTGATCATCGTTTCAGTTGTGATCGAAACGATGAACCAAATCCAGTCGCAGATGTCGATGCACACCTATGAACGCTATTAGCGCTCATAAATCCGAATATCTAAATCCGAAATCCGAAACAGTTTTGAATTTATTACATTTGAAATTAAGTATTGTTTCGAGTTTCGATATTCGAATTTAATCAAGCAATCATGAGTAAGCTTAAAACAATCTATTCTTTTATTGGTTTGCCGGCATCAGGAAAAGGAACACAAGCCGCCATTTTGGCCAAAAAACTTGGTGCTAAAGTTATTGGTATTGGTGACTTAATCCGGACAACGATCGACGCTGACAATGATGATCCTTTTGTAGTCGAAATCCGTGACCGTTATAATAAAGGCATCCCGCAGCCAGATAGTGTTGCTATTGATTTAGTCAAGTCTTATCTTGCACATATTGACAGTGATGTCATTTTTGACAATTTCCCTTTTAGTGTCGGTCAATCGAAATTTATTGATGATTACATCGGTGATAATCCCCGCTGGCAGATTATCATAATGTACTTAGAGCTTGATCCTGAAACAGTAATCAAGAGGATAACTTCACGAAAAATCTGTGCTTCATGTGGCACAATCTATGAATCAAGTGATGAGATGATCTGTGAAAAATGCGGCGGTGCCTTGATTGTTCGCTCGGATGACAATGAAGATGTCGCCCGGACGAGAATTGGCCAATATTTACCAAAAATCAAAGAAGTTCTAACTTTTTTCGAGCAGAAGAATGGAAAAGTTATCCGAATTGACGGTGAAAAATCAATTGAGGAAGTCAGCCGTGAAATCACAGAAAAGTTATGAATATTTTAGACGAATCTCAGATTAAAAAGATTAAGATTTGCGGCCAAAAGTTGGCTGCAACTCTTTCAGAGATTGAAAAACATGTTCAGCCAGGAGTTGTTACTCTGGACCTCGATGAATTGGCTGAAAAATTACTGCTTGAGAAAAAATGCCAGCCGGCCTTCAAAGGTTATTATGTTGCCGGAGCCGGACATTATCCGGCAACACTTTGTGTCTCGATCAATGACGAGATTGTTCATGGTTTACCAACAAAAGACAGAATTCTTAAGAATGGAGACATCGTTTCCCTCGATATTGGTGCTGGTTATGAAGGAATTTTTACCGACATGGCAGTGACTTTGGCGGTTGGTAAGATCGATGAAGCCGCTTCTAAACTACTTTCAGATACTAAAACAGCACTTTATCTGGGCATTGAACAAGCTCGAAGAGGTCAGCGTATTGGCGATATTGGTGCTGCAATAGAGAAATTTGCCAAAAAACAAAAACTTGGCTTGATTAGAGATTATGTCGGTCATGGCATCGGTACAAAACCGCATCTACCGCCGCAAATTCCAAATTTTGGCGAAAAGGGGACCGGACAGGAAATTTTGGAAGGAATGGCCATGGCGATAGAACCGATGTTGACATCAGGTGACAGCGAGACGATCCAAGAATCCGACGGCTGGACTGTCCAAACTACTGATCACTCACTTGCGGCTCATTTTGAGCATACCGTCATAGTTGAAAACGGTAAGCCGGTCATCGTGACAAGGGTATGAGTTGTAAGTTGTAGGTTGTAAGTTCTTGGTAAGTCAGCTTGTACGAGAACTAAAATGATAAAAACTTACTACTTACAACTTATTTACTTATTGCTTATAAATGTTGACTTAAACTAAAATTTGTGTTAAATTTGTAGAGCAAATGACAAAAAAAGACAACATAGAAGTTACAGGGACAGTTACGGAAGTTTTAGCCGATTCAAAATACCGGATAAAACTCGAAAGTGGTCATATAATCCTTGGCTATATGTCTGGCCGGATGAAAAAAAATAAAATCCAAGTCATCATCAGTGATTCGGTTTTAGTTGAGCTGACGCCCTATGATCTGACGCGAGGACGGATTACCAGACGACTTACCCCCGGATTTACCCAAAGCAAGTTTACCAACAGGAGATAAGGGGAATTTTTATTTTTGATTTCATTTAACAGTGCAAGTATACCAAATGAAAGTTCAAGCTTCAGCCAAAAAAATCTGCAATAAATGCAAAATTGTCATTAGGAGCAAAAAGGGAAAATCAGCCCGGCTTGGTGCGAAAAAGCGGATTTTTGTTATTTGTGAAAATCCAAAACACAAACAGAGACAAGGTTAGAAATAGACAAGAGTATAAAGTATAAAGTTATTAGTATGAGTTCGGAATACTTATAACCTTATACTTCATACTATTAACTTAATACTACCAGATGGCTAGAATTGCCGGAATCAACTTACCAAATGACAAAAGAATTGAGATCGCCCTCACATATCTTTTTGGTATCGGATTGTCGCACAGTCAGAAAATCTGTACCGAGCTAAAAATAGACCCAAACACCAGAGCTAAAGATGTGAACGAGGCTGATTTGGAGAAAATTCGTCAATACATCTCCAAAACTTATCGTGTAGAAGGTGACTTACGAACAGAAATTTCTCAAAATATTAAACGTTTGAAGGAAATAAATAGTTACAGGGGGCTGCGACACGGTCACAATCTCCCTGTTCACGGGCAACGTACAAAAACAAATGCGAGGACAAAACGCGGTAAAAAAGTAACAATGGGCTCAGGCAGACGGACAGTTGAAAAGAAATAATGATCAGCTTGTAAGCTGGTAAGCCCGTAAGCTAATAAGTAATTCACTTTAGCTTAAAGGCTTATAAGCTTATCGGCTTAAGAACTTAAATTATGGCTAAACCAGAAGTTAAAAAAGAAGCTAAGAAAATCGTTAAAAAAAGAGCCAAAAGCCCAGTGCTTTCAGGTAACATTTATATTCAGTCAACATTTAACAATACGATGATTACCATAACTGACGAAAAGGGCGGTGCGATTGCAGCTTCTTCTGCCGGTGCACTTGGCTTCAAAGGAGCTAAGAAATCCACCCCTTATGCGGCTCAGCTTGCTGTTTCCGCTGCAGTTGAAAAGGCTAAACTTCGTGGTTTTTCTAAAGCTAATATTTATGTTTCCGGTGTTGGCTCAGGCCGTGATGCGGCTGTCCGGGCTCTTACGAACACAAATATTGAAGCAAGTCTAATTAAAGATGTCACACCGATTCCACATAATGGCTGTCGGGCCAAGAAACCCCGCAGAGTCTAAGTGGATCAGCTATTAAACAGTATTACGAAGTATGATCAATGCATGTGAAAAATGTCGGCGTGAAGGCGAGAAGCTTTTACTCAAAGGTGAGAAATGTTTATCACCAAAATGCACCTTTATCAAGCGACCTTATGCTCCGGGCGATCATGGTCAGGGTTTTCGTGGCAAACAAAGTGAATATGGCCGCCAGCTTCGTGAAAAACAGAAAGCCCGGCGGATTTATGGAATTTCCGAGTCTCAATTTTCCCGTTATGTCGAAAAGGCTAATTCTCTGGCCGGTAATAATTCAGAAAATTTAATCCGGTTACTAGAGACACGGGCCGACAACGTCGTTTATCGCCTCGGTTTTGCATCATCGCGTTCAATGGCACGCCAGTTTGTTTCTCATGGTCTCTTTAATGTTAACGGACAAAAGATCAAAACTCCGTCGCTACAGGTTAGCGTCGGTGTTTCGATCGAGCCCCGCAAAAAAGAGATGTTTAAGGAAACTACCCTAAATTCCACCAATACTTGGCTTGATGTTGATACCAAAAAAATGACTGGTTTAGTTAAACACATGCCAATTCGCGATGAAATCGACACACCAATTGAAGAGAGCTTAATCATTGAATTCTATTCTAGATAATTTTTTAAGGAGTTATAATGGAAAAAATTAATTTGCCGGGCATTGTGGAAGAAAAGGTTGATGATTCTCATTCAAAGTTCGTTATCGAGCCGCTTTTTCCTGGTTATGGCACAACGATTGGCAATTCTCTGCGACGGATTTTGCTTTCGTCGATTACTAGTGCAGCGGTAACCAAGTTTAAGATTGACGGTGCTAGCCATGAATTTACGACGATTCCTCATGTCAAGGAAGATGTTTTGGAGATCATGATGAACCTGAAGTCGATTTTTTTTCGCTCATTTTCTGATGAAGAAATTGTTTTAGAGCTGTCTAAAAAAGGTCCAGCCGAAGTAACGGCAAGAGACATCAAATCAAGTAGCAGTATTGAAATCATCAATCCAGAAGCTCATATTGTCACCTTGGATAAGAGTGCTGATTTCAATCTAGAAATTGTTATTGAAAAGGGCCGTGGTTTCCGACCGGTTAATGTTGGTAGTGGCGAGCGGAGCGAAATCGGCTGGATTGCAATTGATACACTTTTTTCGCCGGTTGAAAGAGTCGCTATTCATGTTGAAGACACTCGTGTCGGGGGAATGACTAATTATGACAAATTAACACTTGAGATCGTTACAAATGGTACTGTCACTCCCGCCGACGCGCTAAAAGAGGCCTCAACGGTGTTAGTTGATCATTACAGCGCCATAATTTCTGGTGATGCCGAAAAGCCAACTGAGTCAGTCCCGGAAGAAAATTTTGTTCTGTCTGGTGATTTGGAGGAAGATAATGGCACGGTGGGTCAGATTGACAATAAAACCAAAATTGAGGGTTTAAATTTCTCACCTCGAACTACAAATGCTCTTATTAACTCTGGTATCAAAACTGTTGGGGGATTACGACGGCTTTCAGATTTGAAACTAGAAGAAGTCAAGGGTTTAGGCAAAAAAGGCATCGAAGAAATAAAAGTGTTTTTAGGATAATCAATGAAAAGAGCGTTTAGTAGACAAAAGGATCATCGCGAACACATGCTGAGAAATTTAGCGACATCTTTAGTTTTGTATGAAAAAATTGATACGACTATGCCAAAGGCCAAGGAACTCAAAAGCTTTATTGACCACATTTTGGCCGACAGCAAAAAAGCTGACTTAACCACAATCCGAAATCTCAATAAAGTTTTTTTCGATAAAAATGCCGTTAAGAAAGTTATCGAGGTTTTAGTTCCACGCTACGCAGAGAGGTCAAGTGGCTTCACTCGAACATTCAGCTTGCAAAACCGGGCTGGCGACAATGCATCGATGATGCGAATCGAGTTGATTGATAAGAAGGTTTTTGTTGAAAATACTGAAGTTTCTGATCTTAAGTCCACTGAAAAGAAAGACAAGAAAAAAGTTATAACCAATGAAAAATAATATTGATCAAAATCGAAATTGGTATCTGATTGACGCCGGTGGAGCGACACTTGGCCGGATTTCAACGGTCATCGCCACCCTGCTTCGAGGTAAAGGCAAGGTCGAATTCCAGTTCAATCTTGATTGTGGCGATTACGTCGTTGTTGTCAACGCCGAAAAAGTTATTATGACCGGCCACAAGGAGGAGCAGAAGAGATATTATTCTCATAGTGGCTATCTTGGCAATCTGAAGACCAAAACCGTCACCGAGATGCGAAAAAGTCACCCGACGGAGATCCTCCGCCACGCTGTCGCCGGTATGCTTTCCAACACCAAACTCAAGGATGGATTTCTGGCGCGGCTGAAATTATACACTGGCGAGAATCATCCTCATGCCAATATTAAATTTATTGATTTACCTAAAAGTAAGGTTAAATAATGGCTGAAAAGAAAATAAACAAGGATTTTTGGGTCGGTGTCGGTCGACGTAAAAGCGCGATCGCTTCTGTCAAGCTATCGCAAACCGACAAAAATTATATGATCAACGGCAAGAAATCAGAGATATCTATTGATTTAGAGAACCCACTAATATTGGTCGGCATGAAAGAAAAATTTGGTATTATGGCCAAAGTCAGTGGCGGCGGTAAGGTTAGCCAAGTTGATGCAATCAAGCTTGGCATTGCTCGGGCACTGGAAAAATTTAATCCAGAATTTCGCGGAACTCTGAAAAAGGCCGGTCTTTTGACCCGTGACCCGCGCGAGAAAGAACGCAAAAAACCAGGTCTCAAGGGTGCCAGACGTGCACCCCAGTGGGCCAAAAGATAAAAGATACCACTGTTGCGTAATTGTCATCCTGAGCGTTAGCGAAGGATCTCAGAGATTCTTCGTTTCACTCAGAATGACATTATAAGGATGAATTGCGCAACAGTGGTAAAAGATAGAAAATAGACAATAGAAAATATCCATCTGATTAAAGATGGATATTTTTGTGTCGACATAGATTGAATTATAATAATTTCGGCCAACAGTGATGGTAATTTGGTATCGTCTCTGATACAATTTTGGTATTATGGTCACAGATCGGATGAAAAAGTTTGATGAGTTGATACTAAAAGAATTATCAATGGAGTTGCTCAGCCGATTCCCTGAGTCTATTTTTTCTTTAACTCAGGTTCATGTTTCGAAAGATTTGTCATTTGCTAAAGTCTGGGTTAGTGCGATTGAAAATCCGGCAAAACTAATTGAAAAGTTCAATCAGGTTGCCGGCGACTTGAGAAAAACCTTATCTGCGAAGATAGTGGCTAGGCGAGTACCAGGTTTTCATTTCGTCATTGATGATACTGAGGAGAAAGCTGAAAAGATCGATAGATTATTCAAAGAATTGGAGAAAGAAAAGAAGCGATGACACTAATGCGTAATTTATTTTTTCTTTTCACGATTACAACTTTTGCTGTTGCGTCGACGGTATTATCTATTTTTAATTACAATCCGTACCAATCCAGTCCTGTTACCATAATCAATTTTTATGCTTCATTTTTGATTTCCTTAGCCGGCATTGGTGCGATAATAATTTATTATGCTAAAATAAAACTGGCCAAGAATGAAACGATCTACTCATTTTTTTGGTCGTCAGTTCGCCAGGCATTGTTTGGTGCTACCGCCATCACGATAGTGGTGTATTTACAAAGTCTGAGAATTCTAGATTGGCTGATTGGCATCTCAGTTGTCATTGTGTCAATCTTACTTGAGCTTTTTTTCGAGTCAAAACGACGTCCGTAGGGTCGTTTTGTCCTGAGCGACAGCCGAAGGACCTTATTTAAGCAATAATTTCCATAAATATTATGATTCAGGGCAATCTTCATCCAATTACTCAATTTCTTCGGCAAGTCGTTTCAATCTTCGCGGAGCTTGGTTTTGATGTTTATGAGGGGCCGGAAGTTGAAACCGAATGGTATAACTTTGACGCCCTGAATGTTCCATCTGATCATCCGGCCAGAGATCTTCAGGACACTTTCTGGCTCAAAGATAAACGGTTATTACGAACTCATACTTCCAACAGCCAGGTTCGTTACGTCGAACGTCACAAACCACCAATCAAAGCAGTTTTTCCCGGAACTGTCTTTCGGAACGAAGCGACAGATGCTAAACATGAAACTACTTTCACCCAGCTAGAAGGCTTGTACATCGACAAGGATGTTAAAGTCGGACACTTGATCTGGACTCTTGAAACATTTTTCAAAAAGATTTATGGAGATCAAACAAAAATTCGGCTCAAGCCAAGCTTTTTCCCCTTTGTCGAGCCAGGATTTGAAGTCGACGTTAAGCATAACGGAAAGTGGCTGGAGCTGCTTGGTGCAGGGATGGTTCATCCAAAAGTGATCAAGAATATGAAACTTGATCCGGACAAATATTCTGGGTTTGCCTTCGGCTTGGGAATTGACCGCCTCGTAATACTGAAGTACGGAATTGACGATATCCGGCTTTTCCGGGCTGGCGATTTAAGGTTTTTGAAGCAATTCTAGTCTAGAGCAACCGCTAAATACGAAAATAATACGAAACTACAAAAATTATAATTAGAGTATACTATGAAAGTACTGCGAAGCTGGCTTGAAGAATACATTGAAATCTCTTATTCAGACGATGAATTGGCTGATAAATTAAGTTTAAGCGGTACAGCCGTCGAGTCGATCGAGAAGGGGATTGACGACAAAGTTATTGTTGTCGAAATCCGAAAAATTGCGCCACATCCCCAGGCTGACAGATTGCAACTAGCTACTGTGTTTGATGGTAAAAAAGAAATAACAGTAGTTTGCGGCGCGCCAAATATTAAAGTTGGGCAGAAAGTCCCGCTAGCACAAATTGGCGCTAAGTTACCTGCGGGAATGATCGAAAAAGCTAAAATTCGCGGCATTGAATCGGAAGGCATGCTTTGTGCGGCAGACGAACTTGGTCTTGGCGAAGATCACAGTGGCATCTACATTTTACCGGACGATTATACACTTGGTTTACCCTTAAACAACTATATCGGAGATGACACTGTATTTGATCTGGAAATTACGCCAAATCGCGGCGACTGCCTATCTCACCTTGGAGTTGCCCGTGAAATTGCTGCACTGTCAGACAAGTCACTTAAGCGTAGCCCTATCAACTTAGATACTATCTCTCAAAAAGCCACCGACATTGTCACCGTTGAAATTCAAGGCAAAGAAATTTGTCCACAATATCAAGCTCGCGTGGTTGAAAATATTGAAATCAAAGAATCACCTGACTGGCTAAAAAAGAAATTGATTGCGATCGGTGCTAAACCAATAAATAATATTGTTGACGCAACAAATTATATAATGTATGACCTGGGCCAGCCGCTTCATGCTTTTGATGCGGCCAAAGTTGGCAGAAAAATTATTATCAGAAAATCAAAAAAGGGCGAAAAGATCAAAACACTAGATGGGCTTGAACGGACGCTTGATGATCAGACGATTCTCGTTGCCGATGAAAAAAATCCCCTGGCAATTGCCGGGGTTTTGGGAGGTAAAGATTCTGAAATATCCAAGAAAACTACCACCATCATTCTGGAGTCAGCCGAATTCAATTCTAAACTTATCCGTAAAACTGCGAAAACGCTAAATTTATCAACTGAAGCAAGCTACCGTTTTGAGCGGGGTATCGATTCAAACGGGGTTGAGTATGCTCTAAACAAAGCTGCAAAATTGATAGCCGAAATTTCTAGTGGTAAAATCCTTTCTGGTATTTCCCGCCAGGTCAATAAAACCGACGGTTTATCTATCGAGATAGTATACAACAAGATAAATACACTTCTCGGAATAAACATCTCTCATAACCAGATTAACCATATCTTGAAGTCGCTTGGTTTTGAAATTAAGGCAAACTTTTGTACTGCGCCAAGTTGGCGTCACGACATTTCTGTCTGGCAGGATCTGGCTGAAGAGGTCGGTCGGATTTATGGTTATGGTAAGATTAAACCAATTGCGGTCGTAAAGTCGAGTCCGCCTACCGAGTCAGAATACTATTATGTCGAATTTACCAAAGACATTCTTAAAGACTCCGGTTTTAGTGAAGTAATGAGTTACGCCTTTTTGTCTGAAGAAGATATCAAGGCGGCACAGCTGAAACCATCCTCACTTCTAGAAGTCGCGAATCCACTCCAGGTTGAAAATAAATATTTGCGCAATTCACTAATCCAGAATCTTCTAAAAGCGATTGCTAAAAATCCCTCATTTGACACAACTTTTCTCTTTGAAATTGGCCATGTTTTTACCAAGGAAACAGAAATTAATGTTCTCGGTTTGGCAACTGCTGGTAAAGATGCCAAAACGGTGATTGAAAGTACCGTCGCTAACTTAAATAAAACCGTTGGGATTAAAAATATTAAGGTGAAAGAAATCACTCGCGCTGAGTTAAACCGGTTCAAAATTCGTAAACCAATTACTTATGTTGCTGAAATTCCTTTGTCAGATTTTGCCAAAAAATATCTGAAAAGTAGCCAGCCGAAATTAAAGTTGAGCTCTACTCCAGTTCATTACAGGCCAGTTTCAAAGTTCCCATCGCTGACTCGTGATATCGCTTTTATGGTTGATAAGAAAATAACACCAAAAGATGTTGCCGAAGCAATTTATCCCATTTCCGACTATATCACCAGAGTTGAACTATTTGACGAATTTGCCTCAGATAAATTCGGCAAAGGCATGAAAAATATCGCCTTTCATCTTTATTTCCAGAAACTCGACAAAACAATGACTGATATTGAAGCCGATGATATAATGAAGCAGATTATTAAAACCGTTGAGAAGAATTTTGATGCTAAATTACGGAGTTAAAATGAGACGAACTACAATAAAAGAAACAGTCGAGAACGTTGGTCAAACAATTACAGTCAATGGATGGGTTCAGACTCGACGCGACCATGGTAAAATTGTCTTCATTGATTTACGTGACAGAAGCGGCTTGCTTCAGATTGTTTTTGTCCCCGGCTCAAAAGCATATGAAAAAATCACACAAGTCCGACCGGAATGGGTTGTTTCTGTCACCGGCAAGGTCAAATCCCGGCCTGACAATCTTATAAATGACAAAATGACTACCGGAAAAGTTGAGATGGAAGCGGAGGATATTGAAATCTTAAACCAGTCAAAGACACCGCCTTTTGAAATCGACAAAAATACCCTCGGCGTTGACGAAGAATTACGCTTAAAATACCGTTACCTAGATTTACGATCCGAGCGGATGGCGAAAAATATCATACTTCGTCATAACATCGTCAAATTTATTCGAGAATATATGTACGCCAAGGATTTTCTGGAAATCGAGACACCTTTTCTGACAAAATCCACACCGGAAGGTGCACGGGAATATATCGTTCCGTCCCGGCTTTATCCGGGCGAATTTTACGTTTTGCCGCAAAGCCCGCAGCAGTTCAAGCAACTCTTAATGGTTGCCGGTTTTGAAAAATATTTTCAAATTGTCCGTTGCTTCCGCGACGAGGATCAGAGAGGGGATCGTCAGCCGGAATTTACCCAGCTCGACATCGAGATGAGTTTTGTCGACCAAGAAGATATTTTTAACTTGATTGAACCGATGATGATCGAACTAGTTGAAAAAATAATTCCAGATGCCAAATTTACAGCTAAACCGTTTTCTAGAATTACTTATGCTGAATCAGTGGAGAAATACAAAACAGATAAGCCAGATTTGCGAAAAGACAAGAAAGACAAAAACGAGCTAGCTTTTTGCTGGATAATTGATATACCGCTTTTTAAATACTCTCAGACTGATAAAAAGTTGGTTTCCGGACACCACCCTTTCACTATGCCACAGGAACGTGACATTAAATTACTAGACTCAGAACCAGAAAAAGTCCGTGCCTACGCGTATGACCTTGTCTTGAACGGCTTCGAAGTAGCGGGTGGCTCGATCAGAATTCATAAAAGAGAAATTCAGGATAAGATATTCAAACTACTTGGTTTGTCAGAAGAGGAAACAAAGCGCCGCTTCTGTCATATGCTCGAGGCCTTTGAATACGGCGCACCGCCGCACGGCGGCATCGCTTCTGGCATCGACCGGCTTGTTGCCGTCCTCGCCGGCGAAGATGCTATTCGTGAAACAATGGCCTTCCCAAAAACTGGCGATGCCAAGGACCTGATGATGGGTGCACCGTCAGCCGTCTCCGAGCACCAATTGAAAGATGTCCACATCTCCCTGCGTAAAGAAGCCGAAGGCAAAGAACTCAAAAATGCTGACACGGTGGTTGGGGATTAAGATCGACTAGTAAGCGTCGTCGCAAATTTGACATTTGGTCGTCTTTTGGTTAGATTTAACACAAGGATTAAATATGAAAAACACAATTCAATTGCAAAATGTGGTTTGGAAGGAAGACAAATTTTATGTTGCCCAATGTTTAAATGTTGAGGTGTCTAGTTTTGGCAAGTCCAAAAAAGAGGCTCTTGTCAATCTCAATGAAGCGCTGGAGCTCTATTTTGAAGACCAAAAACTAACTAAAATGGTTAAAATAGAAAATCCGTCAATAGTTAAGTCAAGTTTTTTGCATGCCTAAATTGTATTCTTCCCGGCAGATCATAAAAGTTCTCGAAAAGCACAACTTCGATTTTGTTTCTCAAAAAGGCAGTCATACTAAGTACCGGAAACAAGGACTGCCGGTTTTGACAGTCATTATTCCCGCCAATCATATTGAAATACCGTTTGGTACTTTTCGTTCTATTCTTCGGCAATCCCAGCTTCAAGAAGTCGATTTTAAATAAGTAACTACATGGAACGATTAAACAAATTTCTTGCCAATGCGGGGGTGTGTTCGCGGCGGAAGGCCGACGAGCATATTTTGGCAGGCGATGTCAGTGTTAACGGTGTCAAAATTGTTGAGCTTGGGTTCAAGATAGATCCGACCAAAGATAAGGTTGAATTTCAAGATAAAGCTGTCAAATTGATCAGCGATTTTGTTTATTATGTCCTTAATAAGCCAAAAGGTGTTGTCTCGACAGCTAGCGACGAAAATGGTCAGAAAACGGTTATTGATTTCGTTCCGAAAGTCCCACGAGTGTATCCAGTAGGCCGGCTTGACAAGGATACCGTCGGCTTAATTATTTTGACAAATGACGGAGAATTAACGAAAGAATTAACTCATCCGAGCTTTGAGCACCAAAAAAGCTATACAGCTGTAGCTAAGGGTTCAAAGTTCAAAGTTGAAAGTGATTTTGAAACTGTAATCAAAAAATTTAAGAGGGGAATGCTGATCGACGGAAAATTAATGAAAGTTGATTCGATTTCAGTTGAAACCTCAAATCCAAAACATTCAACTTTTAACTTAGACCTAGTTCTCCACACCGGCCATAACCGACAAATTCGAAAAATGTGTGCTAAAATGGGTCTGGAAGTTACGCGGCTGACAAGGGTAGGATTTGCGAAATTGCGGCTCGATCAATTGAATCTGAAACCGGGCGAATACAAAAAAATAAACAAATCAGAGATTGTATAAATGAATTTCTGGATCCCCGGGTCATGGCGTTGCTGTTCGACTGTCGCTCACAGTCTGAGTGCAATCGAAGACCTGCCCGAGGATGACAAAAGCGAGGGCAATGTCCAAACTTCTTTTAATCTTTTCTATTCTCTTCAATACTTTGGGCTTTTCCGGCTCTGCGGGGAAAGTGGATGCCAATTTAATAACCCAAACTGCCGGAGTTGACCGAATTGCTAGTGCTTCCACTTTTGGTATACCACTGCCCGACATTATGCCATATCCAACTGTAGAAAAGAATGCCTTTCAATCTAAAATTTATGCCCAAAACTATCTTCTAATTGATAATGACTCTGGTGTAATTCTGTCATCTCAAAAGCCATACGAACAAGTTCCTATTGCTTCGACAACAAAAATTATGACAGCAATAATTGTGCTGGAAAATTATGAACTTGAAGATACCGCCGTTGTTTCGAAAAATGCCGTCAGCATCGTCACTGAAGGTGGCGCCATTCCCGATTTCTATATCGGCGAGCAGATGACAATCAAAGGCCTGCTACAATGTCTGCTGATAAATTCATCAAATGTTGCCGCCTATGCTTTGGCTGAACATTTAAATGATCCTGATGAGACCGGCATCACAAAATTTGTCGCAAAAATGAACGAGAAAGCACAGGAATATGGACTGAAAGATACAGACTATCATGATCCGGCCGGCCTTGACGGCACGGGCTATTCCTCGGCCTATGATCTGGCTGCTGTAACAAAACAGGCCCTAAAAAATAGCATATTTGCCAGCATTGTCAGAATGAAGGAGGCGACAGTTTATGACACTTCCGGCCGATATCTACACCAGCTGAACAACTCAAATCGTTTGGTCAATGAGTGGAATTACCCAGGCGCCATTGGGGTAAAAACTGGCTATATGCCAGACTCTCCCGATCAGCCGGGAGCCGGCCACACATTGGTTGCAGCCGTCGAACGCGAAGGCCACATTTTAGTCTCTGTCGTCCTAGATACCACAGCTGACACACCGACGGCCTCTGCTGAAGAATCGCGCAAACTCCAGGATTGGGGCTGGGCCAACACCACATGGGAGTAAACAGC
>JAUSKR010000058.1 GCA_030649445.1 bacterium | reverse complement strand
TGAGCGAAATATTAGGCGTTATTTTCTTGTTGTCGACAGAATAGAGAACCAAGTCGTCTGTGGTGACGGCATTTATTTTTTGCCCCCAAGGAGTGTCGTAAATTCCGATTGTTTGACCCGCTTGCAAGACAGGCACGGTTTTAAAATTTTTCAGATTGGCTTGAATAAAAGCTGTTGTGTCACGGAGAACCGCGCCCAAGTTCTTTGCACCCAAGATGGCTCCGATGACAATTGGCATAGTAGCGTCAGTGGTATTTTTAACCGCAAACAGAAAACAGCCGCCCGCCTCATCCGTGTTGCCGGTTTTGATACCGATGATACCATCCATCCCAAGGATAGAATTATAGTTTGTCAGTGTCCCGCCGACTGGAAAAGTCGCTTTTGGCTGACTGACGATCTCAGCCAGTACCGGATAGCTCAGGGCTTTTTCGCCTAATTTAACCAGATCTAAGGCAGAGCTGACGGTTTGAGCCGACAGGCCGCTGTCATCGGCGATATGAGTTTGAGTCAAATTCATTTTCGCCACCATTTGATTGGCATACGCCAGATAATTTTCAGTCGAGCCGAAGGCCCAGGTCGCTAATGTTTCGGCGATGTTGTCACCGGAGGCGATTAATAGCCCTTGAAGCAGTTGATACTCAGTTAATTTCTCGCCGTCATCGACCGGCAGGAGCGAACCGCCCTGTTTCAAATCGGCGTAGTAAAAATCGACGTCAGTTTGCCCCATGACTACCACCGGTCCGGCTTCTCCGGTCTTCAATGGTTTCTCATTTAAAACTGCCATGGCCAAAACTAATTTGGCGATGCTGGCAATCGGGTGGACACTTTGGGCGCCGTCGGTCGCGAGCACACCATAGCCAACAGCACCAACAGCCGACTGGCCGTAACTCGGCCAGATAATTTTAGTCTCAGTATTTTGTGGCAAATTAATTTGACTCGGCGAGGCGGCGACCTTGACTTGGGCGAAGTAAATAATGATTAAGTATGACAAAATCAGGACGACAATAACGACACCTACAACAATCAGACCTAATTTATTTGACTTAGTGGCTTTAGTGCTAGCTGGTTTTAAATCAGTCTTTTTCATTTTTCTAGTATAACAAAAATCAACTTTCTGACCAAGGTTTCTGATTGACGCTACCAATGTACACCTCGTAGGTGTACATTGGGGTTAATCCGATCAATACTAACCATTTTATGCTATTGTATATAATATGCAGACGAGATTGATTCAGCACAATATTTCTCTCAAAGAATATTCCAACATTAAAATCGGCGGCGAGGCACGTTTTTTTCTTGATTTTAAGAATCTAGCGGAACTTAAAACCGGCTTGGCAGAATGGAATGAGCTTAAGAAAAATGATCCATCTATTCTTGACCGGATTTTTGTCATCAGCGGCGCCACCAATATTTTATTTGATGATGCCGGTTTTGACGGATTGATTTTACGCAATTCCATTTTATACATCAAAAAAACTGGAGACGATTTACTAAAAGTCGGGGCGGGAACGACAGTTGAAGAGTTAAATAATTATTGCATCGAAAATTCATTGTCGGGGACAGAATGGTCTGGCGGCCTGCCGGGCTCGGTCGGCGGTGCAGTTTTCGGCAATGCTGGTGCTTTTGGTGGAGAAACCAAAGACTCGATTGTCGAAGTCATTAGTTTAAATATTGAAACAGGTCAAATTATCCGGCGCAATAATGCAGAATGCCAGTTTGACTACCGCAACAGTATTTTCAAATCTGAAAAGTTACCAGAGGTCATTTTATCCGCAACGATAGGCTTTAAAAGTGGTCAAATATCTGAAATTTCAAGGAAAATCGAGGATCATATTGATTACCGCAAACTGAAACAGCCGCTCGAATATCCGAATATTGGCAGTATTTTCAAAAACATCGATATCAAATTAGCTGACAAACAATTAATTGAAAAAGTCAGAGACAAAATCAAAAATGACCCATTTCCGGTCATTCCTGTTGCTTATCTTATCTCACTGGCCGGGCTGAAGGGCAAAAAAGTCGGCGGGGCGATGATCTCAGAAAAACATCCCAACATGTTCATCAATACCGGCGGTGCCAAAGCATCAGACATCAAAGAGTTGATTGAAATCGTTCGGACTGAACTGGCTGAAAAATTTGGCGTTAAACTCGAGACAGAGATCAGACAATTAGATAAAGGAGGCTAATTCTTCAGCCAGCTCTCAATATTTTCAGCTACACTTAAGTCAACATATTTGCGTCATTCTGAGTGAAACGAAGAATCTCTGAGATCCTTCACTTTGTTCAGGATGACGATTGAAAGGATATATTATGTCAGATTTAAGTGCCTTAACAACAGAAGAAATTAAAGAAAAACTGAAAGAACTACCAGAGGGTTGGGAGTATAAAAACAACAGAATTAGCAAGACATTCATTTTTGATACTATTATGGATGGGATCAAATTGCTCGATAAATTAATTCCGTATTGTGATTCGATCGATCACCACCCTGATGTTCACATTTATTTCAAGAAATTTATTTTTGAGCTAACCCGCTTTGATATCGGCGAGAAGGTAACTGCTCGGGATTTTGTTGTCGCCAAGAAGATCGAAGAGTTATACAAGGAACAATAAGGCTAGACAGATACTTTAGAATAAATAAAAAAATGACCCCGAAATTGGGGTCATTTTTTTTCTGTTTCTATCAGAAATTGACCAATTGTATCTGCATTGTTTCAGCAATTTCCCGCAGGCGCTGCCAGGAGTTTTGACCGGAAATGACACGAAGGGCTCGAGGATAAAGTATATAGCTCTCGCGGTGAATTAGTGTCCTGATTTTTTCAGCTAGGTTCAAGCTGATTGCATTTATTGCTGAACTAATTTCGCGGTAATTATCTCTAATACCGTCATCATAGGCAATGCCGAGCCGGTCGATAAGATCATGAATTTCAGTATGATCTACTATTATTTGTCTGATTTCAGCGCTAAAACCATGTTCGGTCAACTCTGGAAAGAGTAGCTTTTCCTCGTCAGAAAAAAGCTGGTCGATTTTTTTAAAATTTCCGACCGACTGATTTAAAAGCTGCCATTGTCCGACAGTGATACATTCAAACTTATTGCATTTTTGAAACTTTGACAAAGTTTTCTCCAAAAGAGATAAGGCATGACTGATTTTCTTGTGCTCGCCAAGCAGTATTTTGACCGGATGGTCGTTGTCCAAATTTTGCACCATTTTCGCTAAATTATCGCGATAGATCTTCTCGTGGTAATTAAAGAAATAATCATCCCAAAGTAATTTCATTTTTGCTTTTATGAGTCCAATTCTTTTTCTTTCCTTTATTTTTGGAACCATAAACCTCCTGATTAATTAATATAAGACTATTTTAGTCCGAAATTAAACAAGCTGTCAATATATTATGATCGTTGTTGTCAATAATTACCTTGCTAAGACATGATATTTTGTAAAAATTTGTTGTGTTAAGGCTTTAGTTTACAACGATTTGTTTTGCTAACGCATTGAGGAGACAGCCTATTCACGAAAGCAACAATTCGCGCTAGAATAAGAGTAGTTAATTTTTATTAGTATAATTTGCGAATATGACAAAAAACAAAGCGTTATCCAAGAAAATTATATTTTGGCTTTTCTTGATAGTCTTTCTCTGGTTGGCGGTGACCCGCTTGGATCAGACAAAAAATGTCCTCGAAATTTTGTCGACCGGCCGATGGTACTGGATTGCTCCGGCGCTCATTTGTCAGTTGTTTTTCTATCCGCTCTACGCCCATTTTATCAGTCATGTTTTTCGGATTTTCCGACTCAACCAGAGCTGGCGACAGATCTTGCCGGTCTATATCGCTTCCAAGTTTACCGATGTCGCCCTGCCGATCTCGACCTTCGGCAAAGTTGCCGTCTTTCTCCGCCACAGCAAAAGACAAAATCTCTCGGCTCTAAATACCGGTATCGGCGTTTCTTTTGTTATGCTTATCGAAGTTTCCGCCTTTATCATAGTTGCCCTCGTTTCATTGTTAACTTTATTAATCTTCGGTCAAAGCCGAGCCTATCTTTATGTCACTCTTCTGATTTTAATTTTAGCTGTTGCGCTGGTCATTCTATATTTGATCAGTTTAGCTGTCTACAAACGGCCACCAAGCCGGTTGGTATTGTGGCTGATCAAACAGATTGCTCGTCCTGCCGGATATAAAAATGTCCAGCCTAGTGAAATTGAGGGAGTTTTTCGAGAAATCGGTACTGATGTTGATAAAAAACAAAAACAAATTCGTACCGGTCTGTGTCTGGCGATTTCCGCCCATTTGATTAATATGTTGACTCTGGCTTTTGTTTTTCTTGCTTTTACTGGTCATCTCAATATCTTAGCACTCTTAGCCGCCTATACCGCCGGATTGCTCTACACTGTAGTTTCAATCACTCCTCAGGGTGTTGGTGTCGTCGAAACAATCATGGTCGCAACCATTCACTCGTTTGGCTTTGATATTCCGACTGCCGCAGTTGTGACTTTGGTCTTCCGCAGTATTCTTTATTGGTTGCCGGTTTTTGCCGGTTTTTATTTCTTCAGCAAATTAGAATTTGAGTCCAAACAGGCAAAATCGACACAGGGGGATTAAGTGAACCGTGCCGTCTCGCTCACGGTCTCGATTTTTCGGCCAAGTTTTAATTTTAATTAATTTTTTAAGTCTTGTACTCATCGGAGGGTGTGGATAAACACCATTTTTGTGTTTGGTTTGACATTTATAAAATATTAATATATGAATAGGATAATGACAAGCAGAGACGGCTCTGCCACAACCGCCCGCACCAAATAGGAGAGGAACGATGATCACCCTGATTGCGATGATCGGAGATCAGACCTATGAGGTGGAGTCGAAGAAAAACGGGCCGGCACTACCTCTTGGTCAGGACTAGGACGGGACAGATCGAGCACAGTCTCCTCAAGAATGGCGACGGTCAGGCGATTACTGGTTACGTCGCCGCCTGCGCCAAAGCCGAGGAGATTGTTGCCGAGAGGACAGAATCTCAGCAACCTGCCTGACCCCGCACATATACACATCGCTGGTTGGATCGTCCCAGCCAGGACTCAGTCGCCGGCGCGCCTCATAAGCGCGCCGGACTGACTTTTTCAGAATAATAAAGTTTGTAATATGACTATTTTCATACGAAGTGTGAATATTTATCCACAGTTTTTTTGCTATTTAAAAATTTACGAGATAGGAATAAGATATTTGCAAGCGGAACAGAGAACCAGCCATTGGCTCGTCACTCTGTTTCAAGCAGGTTTGATGGGAGACTCAGATTGCGCAACCTCATTAAGGCCGACACTCATTCCAAAGCGTTGCCTTTGCCAAAGTTGCCCGGGAATCGGGCGATCATGGTGAGGCACACCCCTAGGAGTCAGCGCCGGTCGTAGAGGAGAACAACAGCCCGCATTCTTCGAGGGGAGACGATGATGAGAATCACGGTTAGAAATGAGAATGACGACTTGCCACTCACCATAGTCTTTCCTTGGCGTGGTGGGTGGGCCATCGAAAACCCGAGCGGAGCCGACAGCGAGTACATTGGTCTTGCCTCTGTGGGTTTCGAGGCGGCTTGCGGCGAAGCGAACGAGATCAACGACCGACTGAGGCGTGAGTCAGCCGTACCCGCCGACAAGGCAGAGAGCGTGATCGCCTGAAGAAGGTGTCGAGACAAACACGGGTCGACTCGTCACTCTACCAAGGAGACGCGGATGCACATCGCACTGGTTCAAGACCCAAGCAAGGGGAGCTGGTGGGCGATCGTCCGAGTTCCCGGTCAGTATCCGGTGCCGCACGCACTCAGGGGTAAGACTCGAAAAGCGGCGAAACGTGAGTTCGACGAGTTCGTCCAGCGGATTGAAGACGAACGCGCTGCTGCAAATCCGAACTACATCCAGGGTTGTGAGTGGACGTTCAACCAGGCGTACGTCTGAAAGAGGTGATCCCACTTCTCAAGCCGATAGCTGACGACTGTCGGTGGGTGAGGCCAAGTCTTGACCACTTGGCACGAGTCGAAACCGCCTGAGCCATTGGCTCGGCCAGAGTTGACACCCGGGGGCGCGCTCGTAGCGCCCCCAAAGGAGAATTTGGTAGACCAGAATTCAAAAAACCGGTTGACAGCCGGATTTTTTGTGCTATTATATGAGCAGTTTGAAACGGTCGATAGGAGAGGAGAACCGCCATGGCGGTCTGTGGGATCACTCCGGGATCCGATGGAACAGTAGAGCGGTGTAGAGATTGTGAATGCAGTCTCCTGCGCCAGTCCGTGGAAAAACGACCGAAGGGCTGTTTGCGACGCCAGACCTATGGCGTCGAGGTCAAAACAAGACGAGCGTCATCGCGTCGTCGCCGGTCTGAAGCACCATCCGTTCGAGAAGTGCCGGCCGTGATTGAGCCGCAAAGGATGACACTCTACTGCCGCCACTGCGGCGACTCAACCGAGTTTCGACGGATACCCGGTATGTTCCAAGCCGGAGTGCCGTTCGACTGCAAGAACTGCTGCCGGCGCGGCACCTATGTCGAACAGCCACCAGCAATCATGGTCAGCGCCTAAGCTGGCTGGACACTCGAGAGAATCGTACCGGCGCCATTCAAACCCTTCGGGGCAGGATGGCGTTCTGGTCTTTATTGATCCTCATTTTGATACTGGTCAGCCTGACTTGGCGACTGTTGCGGTGAAGTTAAAACTTTCCACAGAAAAATGCCAAGCGCGATGACGACAGTTAAAATACTGATGACGACGTTTCGAATTAGGTTAGTGGTTGTATTCATCTTAAATATATTATAACAACCGTTCAATTTTAATTCTAGCCGTGAAATTGGTATAATTGAGGCAACACGCTGAAGCGTGGGCTACAAAAGTAGCCGTAGATCAAACTTTAGTTTGGAAATTCAAAATGGCAAAACCCTTCGTCTTAATTGTCTCTGGTGTGGCCGGATCAGGTAAAGACTCGCTGATCGAAGAACTCTGGCGTCACTCCGATCTTTTCGAAGTTGCCGTTTCTTATACTGACCGGCCGATCCGGCCGGGAGAAATTGATGATAAAAATTATCATTATATTAGTAAATCAGATTTCGATGCCGGTATTAGGAATAAAAAATTTATCGAATGGGAAAAGGTCCGAGGCAGTTACCGCTATGGCCGCAAAAAAGCCGACCTGAAAAAAGCCTTCAAAAGCGGTAAAACTGTTGTTATGTCGGCTGAACCACTTGGCTTTATGAAATTCAAGAAAATGTATGATGTCGCTTCAGTCTTCATCATTCCACCAAGTCTTGAAGAGGCGATTATACGGCTAAAAAAGCGGGGCAACGACACACCTGAGGGATTAAAGAACCGAATAGACCGTTACACTCTCGAGCTTTCTTATAAAGATAAATATGACCATATCATCATAAATGATGACCTCGGACAAGCCCAGAAAGAGTTACTTTTAATCGCCAAACAAGAGAGGGAAAAACGCCGGCAAAAAAGAGTTGTTAAAAAAACACTATTCGGTCTGGCTCTAATTTTTCTGCTGAGCGGCTCGACCTTCATCTACGGCTATTATTCTCATTTAAAAAAGAATAATAATTCAAATGTTGCTTTTCCGCCCGGACTTTCCGGGACTGATGTCAATTCCAATAAATCAAATCCAACACAGATTACTGTGGCGCCACCGCCCTTACCATCAGCTGAAGCGAAGAAAAAAATTGCCGCCGCCCCGCCAAAGAAACCAGCGGCTGAAAAAATTGCGACTTCAACAGCTCAAAATAGCGATGGCTCGACGACGACGACTGTTTCGACTGGCGGGACTATCAGCCAATCTGATCTGGCCACACTCAACAGTCAAACAGTGACAGCGGATACACCACTCAGTATTTCGTATATTGATAATACAGGTAAATACTCAGCGTTGGGCGATATTTTGAAGAATTATCTCAACTCAACTTTGAAATGGCGCAATGAAGTCTCGGCCATGAAGGGGGTTTTAGTTGAAAATGCCGGCAACTCCGGCTGGAACGGCCAATATTTTGGCCGTTATACTGCTTCGAGTAGCGGAAAAATTACCAGCGCCAGTGGTTCTATCGTCATTAACACCTATTATATTGAAAACCAATATTGTACTGGCAGTCATAATTTCGACGGTTGTCCGGCTGAATATGCTAAACTCTTTCTCTCACACGAATATGGCCATCACTACACGCTATATCATAAATGGCTGGACTGGAATAGTCCAAGTGGTACACGCTTCCCCGACAGCTATTATAATGTCAGACCTTTATCAAAAACGACGACAGCGACTGATTATTCACTTGGTTGGTCGAATTGTGATGTTGAAATTATCGCTGAGGATTACTCATATCTTTATTCTGGTTATGGCTTACAGGCGATGCACTCGACCTTTGGCTATCCATCGGCGACGACGAAAACCTGGCTTGACAATATCGGCGCGGAGAGCCAATTAAATGTGGTTGTCAATGTTCCACCAACCATCTCAATCACGGCGCCGGCTGATGGCGTGACTATTTCTGGTAGTGTTAATTTTACAGCCGATGCTCACGATGATGTTGGAGTTTCCAGCGTCGCTTTTTATGTTGGCGACAAACTGATTGAGACAGATTCGGCGGCGCCATACGCAACAACTCTCAACACAACAGCTTATCAAAATGGCACCTATGCCTTAAAAGCGGTTGCTACAGACGGCACAACTTCAACCGAGAAAACAATTTCTGTGACTTTCAATAATAGTCAAATTGATATAACCAATCCGACAATTTTGATTACAGCACCATCAACCAATCCCTATGCCCTGACAAGCGACAATTTGAATGTCTCAGTTCTGGCGGCTGATAATGTTGTAATTGACCGGATCGAGCTTTATTTTGATGATCAATTCCAGCAAAGCTGGAAGACCGACTCTCTTAATCTAGCCGTGTCATTCGAAAATCTCAGTGCCGGTACCTATATCTTGAAATTTAAGATCTACGATACCGCCGGAAATAGTGCTGAAGCAACTTTGACGGTGAACAAGCAGTAATTCCTCCCCCTTTTCGAGGGGGAGACAGAGGGGGTTTATCACTAACACCGTAAACCCCACCCGACATCCCCTTTAAAAGGGCAGGAGCTGACCCCTCGATGCTTAAAGTATTGTTTTACAGTCGCACTACTTTTCTAAATAAATAATCTAGTCTCAGATTGCAAAATCAGAACTGTTGATAAATATTTGAATAAACCACCATATGTAGTGACTATCTAATGTATCACACCACTATATGTAGTGGTTATTTGGTTTGACAAAGTTGACCGAACAAAATGCGAATGGTAAAATCAGAAATAAAGCTCGTAAGTTCACCCCGCCTGTGTTCAAGGCGGGGCAAGGTAAGCCAATAAGCTGGTAAGTTTACAAATAAATAACTTAAAAACTTATAGGCTTACAAGCTTATAAGCTGATAATTGGAGGGAAGATGTTTAGAAGAGTTCGAAAAAGAGATGGAAAAATTGTTGATTTTGATTTAGCCAAAGTGGCTAGAGCCATCGGCAAGGCCGGTAAAGCGACAGCTGAATTTGACGCGAAAACGGCCGAAAAATTGGCCGAAAAAGTCGGTAAACGGGCAGAGGTATCTGTCCGGCGTAAAATTCCGACAGTCGAAGAAATTCAGGACATTGTCGAAACCGTTCTTCTTGAATCGCCCCACAAAAGCACAGCTAAGGCCTACATTATTTATCGTCAGAAGCATGCCGAAATGCGCCAATTAGCCGAGACTCAACGGGTTGATCTGATGGATCAATACCTGGAAAACTCCGACTGGCAGGTCAAGGAAAACGCCAATATGTCTTATTCACTTCAGGGACTGAACAACTATGTCGCCGGTGAAATTTCCAAGAGCTACTGGCTCAACAAAATTTATTCACCGGAAATCTGCCGGGCCAACTCCGAGGGTGATTTCCACATTCACGATCTGTCGATTCTTTCGACCTACTGTGTCGGCTGGGATCTGCAGGATATTTTAACTGTCGGTTTCCGCGGCGCGGAGGGTAAGATCGAATGCAAACCGCCGAAACACATGGGAACGGCTCTGGGGCAACTGACCAATTTTTTCTACACTGTCCAGGGCGAATCGGCCGGGGCTCAAGCAGTCTCGAATCTCGATACGCTTCTCGCGCCATTCATCCGTTATGACAAACTTGACCGCAAAACATTAAAACAAAACCTCCAATCGTTCATTTTCAACATGAATGTGCCGACCCGGGTCGGTTTTCAGACGCCATTTACCAATGTGACACTGGATTTAATTTGCCCGAAGATCTTAGCCGATGAGCCGGTTATGATCGGTGGCAAACCGCAAAAGGAAACTTACAAAGAATTTCAAAAGGAGATGGATCTTTTCAATGAAGTTTTTGCCGAGGTTATCGCCGAGGGTGACGCCAAAGGCCGCGTCTTCACTTTCCCGATTCCGACCTACAACATTACCAAAGACTTTGACTGGGACAACAAAAATCTTGAGAACCTCTGGAAAATGACGGCCAAATACGGCATCCCGTACTTTTCCAATTTCGTCAATTCCGATATGGATCCGGAGGATGCCCGAAGTATGTGTTGCCGGCTCCGTCTAGACAATAGAGAACTGCGCAAGCGCGGCGGCGGTCTCTTTGGCGCCAACCCGCTGACCGGCTCAGTCGGTGTCGTCACTGTCAATCTGCCGCGGCTTGGCTACCGGGCGCGGGACAAGCGGGAATTTTTCTACAACCTGACTTATATTATGGATCTGGCCAAGGAAAGCTTGGAGGTCAAGCGCAAAGTTCTCGAGGATATGACCGACAAGGGGCTTTATCCATATTCAAAATTTTATCTCCGCAATGTCAAAAAGCGCGATGACAAATACTGGTCAAACCACTTTTCGACTATCGGCTTAGTTGGTTTGAACGAAGCTTCACTCAATCTGCTTGGTCGCGATCTGACTACGGCCGAGGGTCAGCAATTTGCCCGAGAGACACTCGAGTTTATGCGTGAAAAAATTTACGGCTACCAAGCCGAGACCGGTAATTATTACAATCTCGAAGCGACACCGGCCGAAGGCACCTCATACCGGCTGGCGCTCAAAGACAAGGCGCTCTTTCCCGAGATTATGGTTGCCAACGAGGACGCCTATCAGGAGGAACAGGTTGCACC
>JAUSKR010000002.1 GCA_030649445.1 bacterium | reverse complement strand
ATTTCAGCGATATCGCTAAACGGTTTTGTCTCAGATTGGAGGTTTTTCAGTTCTTTGCTAATTTCCGCCGATTTTTTTTCGTCCAACCAAAAATCAGCTGAGCGCATACTCTCTTCAATTTCTTTGACGCGCGCCAGCTTGGGGTCAATTTTAAGAATTTGTCTCAATTCCTCGAGACGGGATTTCAAGTTCATGTGTCTATGTTAGCAGAAAAGCTACGTGACTTAAACATTTTTCATTGTTCATTTTTTCCCAACGGGACCCCTTCGGGGCATTTTACATTAATTGTCCATTTATCAATTATCAATTTTACAATGATAAATTAATGAAAAATTGTAAAATGGAAAATGATCAATAACAAAAACGCCCCGTCTTGCGACGAAGCGTTTTTGTTTCTTATTCAGAATGTTCTTACCAAGCTTTGATGGCAAGCAATTTGCGATATTTGGTGTAAACTCCGGCAAGTCCGCCTGAGATTACAGTCAAAATCGTCAAAATTGTATTTCCACCACCAGTCACCGGTAGGGTTCCGCCAATGGGCGGAGTGGTAACACCGAACTTAACCACAGTTGAAGCCGTTGAAGGCAAAATCTGTTTGTTGAAGTTCAAGAAAGCTGTGTTTGTCAGAGTCGCGCCGTTGGTCACATTTTGACCAACCTTAACTTTGAATCTGATTTCAGCAGTCTCAGTGGTAGCTAAGCTACCAATAGTAACACCGTCCCCAACAATGCCTTCAGCCACAGCACTTGCACTGCCACCATTTTTCGACATAGTTGTCGAATTGGCAACATAGGTCGTACCAGCTGGAATCGTGTCGGTCAAAAACAGGTTGTTGGCAGTACCAGCACCGTTGTTCTTGACATTGACGCTGTATTCCAGGGTGTCACCCGGCTTGGCAAAATTGCTTTTGACAAACGCGGTTTCACCTGTTGTGACGTTCCGGACTGTCTTGTTGACGGCAACGGACGCCTGAGCGACCGCTGTAGTCTTGAACAAGAAAGTGACGTAGCCGATGTGATTCCAACAACCCTGGATATTTCCAAGGTTTAAGCCGGAGCCAGTTACGATTTCATCACCGCTCTGGCCAAGTGGCAAAGCCACATTTGGCTGATTGTCAGTGATATAATCAGGGAACCATTTGATCGAACCGGGAACCAACGCAAGCGTTGACTCTTCGTTCAACTTCACGGTCAAGCCGCTTTTGCCAACAAGGCCGGCACTATCGATCGTGTCAGTCACCGTGCTAGCATTGTCAGCAGAAACTGAAGCCGAGAGCACCGCAGTTTTATTGCTGGTAGACGCCGGAATCGTTACTTTGATCCGGACATTGTTGGCGGTCAAGTCGATCATACCGTTGTGGTAATAGACCATAGCGGCAAATGTATCGCCAGCTGTACCAGAGACCGGGTCAGACCAGTTGGTCTGATTGGTCGTCCGATTCGCGCCGCGAAGCATCTCCCAGTCACCGATCAGAAAGTTGAAGCGCGGATTAGCTGCTTGAGCAACACCGGCACCAGCAAACATCGGCAGTAAGATCGCACTCGTCAAAATCAGGGCCACAAAGGCTTTGAATTTTGACTTGATTGTTGAAAGAATTTTCATAAATTCTCCACTAATTATTCCCTCTCCTTTTCAAGGGGAGGTCAGGTGGGGTTTATTCCACCAAATTTCATAACTTCGCACTGTACTAATAAATAACGGAGATGTCAATAGTAAAATTGTTATCAGCCCTCATGGCTTTCGACTTTCGACCGTTTAGTCTCGAGTCCCCAATAACATATTTTCTACTTAAACATCACCGAAACCTTTATCAAAATGTAGTCCAAGCTTTAGCTTGGATAATCACGCTGAAGCGTGAGCTACATTCTCGTAGATCAAGCTTTAGCTTGTTTTCTACAAACTGAAGTTTGTTCTACATTCGATAAAAGCTTCGGGATGCCCCCTCACCTTTTGAGGGGTGAAGGGCTGACACACTTCTTGGAAGGAAGCGGTCGGTCATCCCCCAGCCCTTCCGCGAGGAAGAGCCGGGAGCGATTCTGTGGACATTACCCGCCTGGGCCGTTCGGCCCGCTGGTCGGGGGCTGGGGCAGAACCACTTCGCCGTGGTTCTGCCCATGGCCGGGATCGGGATTCGGGTGAACCACGGGCCCGGATCCGGGATCCAGGGGCCCGTGCGCCCCTGATGGGGGCGGGGGGAAGTGGGGAGGCGGTGGCGGACCGACAGGGCAGATGACTGTGCCCCCGTTCGACGTGCTCGTGCTCGTAGAGCTCGAACTCGAGGATGACGTGGCTGACGGCGCCTTGACGCCGAACAACCACCCCACACTTGCTGTGATCGCCATTCCTGGCAACCGCTCAATGCGCGGCAGCGACGACGGCGCCAGGCCGGACTTGAGCAACGCCACCGGCGCACAAGGCGCCGCAACGACGATCGTCCGGCAGACGGTCTTCCGCCGCTCCTTCAGTTCGATCAGGTCGACCGTGACCTGCTGGAGCTGTGGCCCCGGCGCCGGAGTTCCCGGCGTCAGAACCAATGGCGACGTCACCACCGGCTGCCCCGGCTGGAACAGTGGCAAATGAAGCGCCACCGTCATCTGCCGCGACGGTAGATTGACATACCAGTCTACCCGGTTCAAGACCTGGGTGAAGACCTGATAGTCCGCCAGATACTCCCGCGCCGACCGACTGAGCGGGAAATGAGACTGGTCGATCCGCGTCAGGAACTCCAGCGCGTTCCTCAGCGCACGCTGGTTCTGGCACGAGCCGTCGCCACCGTGAGCGGCCATGTAGGCCCCGATGGCGGCTTTCTCATTCGGCGATAGCTCCCGCAGGATCGCGGCCCGCTGGACGTCGATCCTCTGACCCCTCATCACCACTGTCGCCGACACGGTGGTGATGGTCTCGACCATCGCCTGCGGTTGCACCGCGGGCTGTTCCGCCACCGGCGGGGGCGGCCCGAGCTCACCACCGCTGAGTCCGCTGGGGCCTTCATCGGCCCAAGCGGGTACGATCGAACTGATCAGGAGGGCGACGAGCGCCCTCATCACGAGGTTCCGCATCGTGCACTCCTTCACTGCTGCACCGGGATCGGTACCACGACGATTCGGCCCGGCTGTGCCGGTGCGAACCATTCGCGGTGGATCCACGAACCGTCGGATGTGGTGGGCTTGAGAGCCACACCGACCGTCCGAGCGGAACCCGTGGTAGCACCGCGCCACCACAGTTCCTTACCCGGATTGAGGTACTGCCCCGAGACCCACCGACCAGCGGCATCTTGGTATTTCACATAGACGCGCGTGCCGATAATGGGCTCGGCGATCTCTCCGACGTCGCCGACCTCCCAGGTCGTCGTCTTGTTCGCCGAAGCGACAAAAACGACCCGGTAGTCGACCTTGTTGGTGGGGGCGACCTGCGCCGTGCCTTGGTCGTTCTGGTTGCCGTTGTCAGCAACCGTCCTGACCCAGGTCTCCAGCGCTGTGACACGTCCTTCTAGGGTGTCTAGCCGCATGTTGTGGCCATTGACATAGGCCACGATCGCGGCAACGTTCTCTGGCGTGACGTTATTCTGGACCAGGTAGGCCTTGAAGGCCTGCAAATCGCCATTGACTGCCAGCGCTTGAGCGCTCGCAACCGCCACGCCTGCTGCCAGCCACTTGTTGTTCTCATTCTGGTCGACGGCGATGCCGCTACCGTCACGAGAAACATCAGCCTGGCCGTTGGCACCGTTGGACGGCGCCTCAGCGGCCGGTTGTTCCGGCGCATCCATGGCCTGCTCGACCACCGCACTGCGGACCGGTGCCAGCGGAACGAGCGGTTTCCCGCCGCACCCCATCTGTACCATCCAAGCGGCCACTTCGCCCGGGCTCGGATTGGGATTGCCCGTCCACCGCGCCACCATGTAGCTGGTACTTGATGGCATGGACGTGCCCGGCCGCTGCCCAGCCCGGTGGAAGATGACGAAGTACGTCGCGTCCTTACGCGACGCCCCTTCGACCCGTGCCACGTCGGTGTCCTTGTAGACTCCAGGTGGCAACGAATCGAGGTCGATGATGTCGTGGTAGCGTTGGCGCTCGTCGCGCTTCAGCATTCGCCCGCCCGCCATCATCATCTGCTTCTCATGCTCGTTCCAATAGAAATCCACGGCCGCCTTCGGCTCGTGGTCCAGTGTGCCCACCGCGCTAACCTCACCGCGCGTCGCGCGGATGTTGGGGAAGCGGTAAAGCTGCGACCCTGCACCGTTCGGCAGGACGCCGAGGTGCTCCATCGCAGTTGAGTCCCAGCCCCACATCGGCTGGCCGTCGACCTTGAGCACCGCCTGCGGATCGGACGCAGGCAATTCGACGCTCGGGTTGGTCGAGTAGACCGGCCCCGAGACACCGATACCCACGACCACCTGAGCATTGGCCGCACTCGCGAGGAGCGCGGCACAGAGCACGACCACAAAGGTCGCGTTACGATTGATCGTACGCATTGTCCCTCTCCTCTAGCCCGCGCTCCATTGCGTCGGACTAATGTTTCGTTGTCATTCTGAGTGTTAGCGAAGAATCTCCAGTGATGGGATCCTTCACTTCGTTCAGGATGACAGTTTCAAGTTGTCAAAGTTCATCCCGCCATCAGGCGGGGCCTGATGTGGGACGGGGCGGAACGAATTCCACCTGTAAGGACAGGTAGCTGTCTATTACAGAAGAAATCATTCCTTTGTCATTCTGAGTGAAACGAAGAATCTAGAGAGATCCTTCACTTCGTTCAGGATGACAATTTCTAAATTCCGAATTTCTAAAAGCTTATTGGCTTACCAGCTTACTGCTTATAATCTTATTGCTTGCTAGAATCCAACCAGGAAGAAGGCGAGGGATATCAGAAGCCAACATGGCCAGGCCCACTGAAGTTATGGGGCCATCAATGCCGGTCGACTTATAGTCTGACACTCTAATGTCCCAAAATCCCAGTCGGATTTAAACAAACAGACCCCACCTGACCTCCCCTTACTAAGGGGAGGAACCAAACAAAAAAGAAGTGATCCCACTCCTTTTTTAAACCAGCCACCCGACCAACTAGCTTGTTTTGTACTCTATCAGTTTTCCTTGACATTGTCAATAGATCGTGGCGTAAATGGCTATAATTTTTTAATCAGCTCTCTGATATCTTTCATACTTTGTATGATAACTGCTTCTTTTCGGAGTTCTTTGGCACCGTCAAAACCGGCCAGATACTTCAGTAAATGTTTACGGAATTCGATCAGGCCATGTTCCCCTTTTGTGGCGAAAACGAGCTCAGCATGACGAAATATTAATCTTTTTAATTTAGCTTTGTCAAGATCGTGATCCGAAAATACCCATGGCCGGCCAAAAGCGGCCTGGCCAATCGCCGCTCCGTCTAAATTTTTAACTTTCAACTTTAAACCTTCAACTGATTTAACTCCACCGTTCCCAATTACAACCAATTCCGGCAATATTTCTTTGACTTTATAGATATTCGTCCAGTCCGCCTCGCCTTTAAAACCTTGTTTGTATGTCCGACCGTGAATAATAATGGCGTCAATTCCCGCCTTATAGAGAGCTGGCGCGAATTCGAGTATTGTCGCCGGATCGTCCCAACCAAGTCGTGTTTTGACTGAAACAGGCAAATTAGTATTTTCTTTGACGGCTTGGATAATCTCGGCCGCCAGCTCTGGATATTTAATTAAAGCTGCACCATGATCCGAGCCGACAACCTTCCGCGCCGGACAACCCATATTGATGTCGATGCCGTCGGGTTTCAGATTCTCCGAAATCCACTTCACTGCTTTTGCGAATTTGGCCGGATATTTGCCAAAAAGCTGGACAACAACTGGCCGCTCATGCTCGAAGAATGACAATAAATCACCCGTGGATTGATTCTTTTTGCCAACAACTCGATTAAATTTTAATATTTTCCGTCCAGCTGTGTACTGTGTACTGAGTACTGAGTACTTTCCATACGCGATCGCATCCGCCGAGACCAGCTCCGTCATGACAACATCGGCACCAAATTCCCTCGCCAGCAACCGAAAAGCGGCATCGGTGTAGCCAGCCATCGGTGCGAGAACTTTGATAGGTCGCTTTAGATCTTTCCAGAAATTATTCATAGTTTTTGTTATATCGAACGATCAGCACAGATTCTTCGTAAACTCAGAATGACACCGCACTCTGCGCTAGACCTGCTGTCATCCTGAACGATGCGCTTGAAGTGAAGGATCTGCATCTTCTGATAAATCTTCCCAATGAGGATTGAGATGATCGATCAGTGCAACCTTCTTCGACCTCAACCATCCTTTAATTCTTTTTTCATTTTGAATCGCGTCATTGATCGAACCAAATGATTCAAAATAAACCAATTTTCTCAAGTTATATTTTGAGGTAAAACCAGGAATTAATTTATTTTTATGTTCGTACATTCTTCGACGTAAATTATTCGTTACTCCTGTGTAGAGAACATTATTTGAAACGTTAGTCAGGATATAGACGTAAAACTCTTTCATAGATTCTTCGCCTTCTAGCCACACCTGCTCAGAATGACAATCCTAAGTCACTAGGTCATTTAACTATTTTGTACTGATTATTTTCAAGATCTTCAACCATCCAGCCTTTATCAGAAATTTCTTGACGAAGTTTGTCAGATAATTCAAAATCTTTATGAGATCGAGCTATCTTTCTTTCCTCAGCTAATTTGGTAATTTCAGCAGGAATTTTATCTTCCTCAAGCAGGTCAAAACAAAGGATATCTTGGTCAAATTTTTTCAGCGTTGCGATTTTCTTGCCAAGACTTTTTTTCTCGTCCTTAATCAACTCCCAGACAATTGCTAGCGCTTCCGGTGTTGCCAGATCATCATTTAATTTACTCATAAACTTTTTAGTATAGATCTGGCAAATTTCACCGGCTTCATTTTTATTTGTGAGGACGAAACGTTTTAATTTTTCCCGGGCATTTTTGGCCGCGGCCAAGCCATCCCAGGTGAAATTTAGCTTCGAGCGGTAGTGGGCACTGAAAACAAAATAGCGGAAATCAAGCGGTGAAAATCCCCTTTTCTTAATGTCGGCGAGGGTATAAAAGTTGTTCAAACTTTTTGACATTTTGCGGTCATCGACAAGCAGGTGCTCGTTGTGCAGCCAATAATTGACGAATTTCTGACCGGTTTTGGCTTCGGATTGAGCGATTTCGTTTTCATGATGGGGAAAAATCAGATCGACACCACCAGTGTGAATATCGATCATATCACCGAGTACTTCAGTCGCCATGACCGAGCACTCGATGCTCCAGCCCGGCCGGCCTTTGCCGAGTGAAGATTGCCAGAAAATTTCACCATCTTTTTCATCCCGGGCTTTCCAAAGAACAAAGTCAGCCGGATTTTCCTTGTCGTATTCGTCCTGCTCGACCCGCGCGCCCGGCTTCAAGTCCTGATTTTTCAGATTGGATAACTTGCCATAACCCTGAAATTTAGCAATTGAAAAGTAAATCGAACCATCGGCCGTTTTATAAGCAAAACCTTTTTTCAATAATTCCTCGACAAACTTAACTATTTGATTGATGTATCCTGTTGCTCGAGTAATAGTGGTCGGTGGCAAAATATTTAATTCATTTAAGTCCGCCCAGAATTTATTCTCATAATCTTTTGTCAGCGCCTTAAATTGCTCCGAATTCCCTTCTGCCCGCTTGATCGTCTTGTCGTCGACGTCAGTAATGTTCATAACGTGGTTGACTTTATAACTGTTCGCGATCAAAGTCCGCTTCAGTAAATCGTTAAAAATATACGCCCGCAGATTGCCAATATGGACCATATCATACACAGTCGGGCCACAAGTGTAGAGCTTCACTTGCCCTAAAATAATTGGCTTAAAATCTTCTTTTTTGTGAATTAAGGTATTAAACAGTTTCATAGCCGTATATTATCATAACGCATAAAAAAACTCGAGGGCTTAGCTCGAGTTTTTTCCTTCAACTTGCAGATTATTCACATTGTGCTGTAATTTTCCCCGCCATCGCTGTACCAGAGTCCTGACTCCGGGTCGTCGTCAAGCTCAGCTACCAGAGGAGGATCGCTCAAGCCTTCTTCGGGATCGTTGGTAAATTGATACTCATCCCCTTTCGGCTTTACTAGTTCACTGCCACACTCGGGACATTCTCCTTCAGAAAACCCGACGTAACAACATTCGAGATTTGGGCATCCAAACTTGTCTACTTCCCTCATCGTTCCTCTTTTTGTTTTAATTTTCAGTAACTGAGATGGATTTTATACGCTAAAACTTGCTATTGTCAACCATAATTTTGATACTTCTTTTTGAATAGGCAGTTTAGATCGTTCTAGACTAATGTTATCAATTAATTATTACGAAGTATGAATATTCAACCGAATGTCTAATAAATCTAATTAATCGAATAAAAGGAGTTCCGCTGATTCGTTTTATTCGACTGATTCGACATTAGGTTTACGCTAGTAGTCGCGGCGGCCTTCAAGAGACCGCTTCAACGTCACTTCGTCGGCATATTCAAGGTCGCCACCGATCGGCAGTCCCCGAGCAATCCGGGTTATTTTCACCGCTTTGTCAATGGCTTGAATCCGGTCTTTCAGATACGCTGCCGTCGCCTCACCCTCGAGATTGGGATTGGTTGCCAGGATAACTTCTTTGATTTTTTTGTCTTTTATTCTCTGTAAAAGTTGTTCAATCCGTAAATCTTCTGGACCGACACCATTAATGGGTGATATTACACCACCCAAGACATGATAAACGCCGCGAAACCCGAGTGATTTTTCCAAGGCGATGACGTCAAGAGGTTCCTCGACGACGGCAATGATAGTGTGATCTCTTTTTTCATCAGCACAAATCGTACAAACCTCAG
>JAUSKR010000053.1 GCA_030649445.1 bacterium | reverse complement strand
ACGGTTAACTCCTGAGTAATCAAAACTTTTTTGTCGCCAAGAACAGCATGATAACTTAAATTTTCTTTGCCTTGGCGGTCGATAAAACCATATTCCCGCCAGAAGAGTTGTTCGACTTCCTTTTTATCCAGAGACAGACATTTGGCATAGGCCAAAACAAAGCCACGGACATAAACTAGTGATGGCAGAGACTGCCAATTGCCCGCTTCGAGATCGGTCAGATATTTCGCTTTAACCTTGCAGGCGGTTTCGGCGCATTCGATCGTCATCTCTTTTTGATTCCGGGCTTCTTTCAAAAATTCTCCGAGAGATTTATCGGTCGCAATCAATCTTTTTTTAAAACCATTGACCATATTTCTACCTAGGTGACTTAAGTTACTGAGGTTACCTATTTAATATTGCCGAGTATCACTGTCTTCGTCGCCGTAACCACTTTGGCTGTCACCATTGTACCCCGAAAATCCTCCGGACACCAAAATGTCGCGTGGCTTAGCACCGTCGGCTGGTCCGACAACCCCGTTTGCCTCAAGAATATCAAGCAGTCTGGCGGCGCGGGCATAGCCAACTTTGAGCCGGCGCTGTAGAAGTGAAGCTGAAGCTTTGCCGGCATTGACGACCAAATCCATTGCCTCGTTATAAAGATCGTCTTCACCAGAACCGTTGGCGCCGCCAGCCGCACCATGAGCAGACCGACCAAAAGACAAAATTGACTCTTCGTATTGTGGCTCGGACTTTTCTTTCAAGAACTTAACCAGCTCCTCGATCTCCGGATCGGAAACAAAACAGCCCTGAACGCGGCGTGGTTTGACGCCTGATGCCATAAAGAGCATATCACCATTTCCCAATAATTTCTCGGCGCCGGACATATCCAGAATTGTTCTGGAATCCACCTGTGAAGCGGTGGCAAAAGCAAGTCGCGAGTTGATGTTGGCTTTGATCAAACCGGTCAGAACATCAACAGATGGACGCTGAGTCGCAACAATTAAATGTATTCCCGTCGCTCGAGCCATTTGGGCAATTCGGACAACTGAGCCTTCCACTTCCTTCGAAGAAGTCGCCATCAGATCGGCCAATTCGTCGATGACAATGACAATAAATGGTAGCTTGCCCTCTGGACCGGGAGCGGCATTGTAGGCGGAAATATTGCGCCGACTTAGCTCAGAAAACATCTTGTAACGCCTTTCCATTTCCCAGACCGTCCATTTCAACGCCGAGACAGTCTTGTCGACATCGACAACGACCGGAGTTAAAAGATGAGGAATATCGTTGTAACCGATCAGCTCGACACGTTTGGGATCGACAAGCATCAGCCGTAAGTCGCTTGGCGAATTATTAAAAAGAAGTGAAGTAATGATCGAGTTGATACAAACTGACTTGCCGGAACCAGTCGCACCAGCAATCATCAGATGAGGCATCTTCTCTAAATCAATCGCCACTGGTTCACCGGCAACATCACGCCCCAAGGCCAAACCTAATTTGCTTTTTTGGGCTTTAAACTGACTTGATAGTAAAATTTCCCGCAAAGTCACCTTGGCGACATTTTTGTTGGGAATTTCAACACCGACAGCGTTTTTACCCGGGATCGGTGCTTCGATTCTAATACTTTTGGCTGACAGTGCCAGAGCCAGATCGTTTTGGCGGGCGACAATTTGGTTCAGCTTGGTGCCTTCGCTCGGCTTGATCGTATATTGTGTTACCGTCGGTCCGACATTGGCATCGCCAAGTGCCACTTCGACACCAAAAGTCTTCAGGCACTTCTGAATCGCCTCAGCATTTTTATAAATATTGCCCGGATCAGCAACTTCGTCCAGTTCCTTGAGCAGTTCGATTGAGGGATACTCCCAGTTGGAATCTTTTTTGCCGACAGTCGACAATTCCCTGGAAATCTCCAGTACTGGCGCTCTTGATTCCTCAGCAAATTTCGGCCGTCTTCTGCCGCTAAATCGTCGTCTGACTGCCTCAAAAACCGAGACCTTGGCGTCGATGGAATTGATGTTAAGATTACCCTCGTTTTCACCCTCTTCCGCTGACTTCAGGCCAAGAAATGCAATTAAGGAAAAATCAAAAATCATCAAAAGAGAGATGACGATTGAGGCGATGCTCAAAAGAAAGGTTGGAAACAAACCGATGGCGGCTCTGAGTGGTCCCGAAATCAAAAAACCAATTGTCCCACCATTTTGGCCGCTCAAGGCCGCTTCCCTTGCGGCCTCCTCAGGAATGAAAAGATGCAGAAAGATCGGAAAAGAAATCAACAGCAAAGCGAGGCCGATAAACTCAGCAATGCGGTATTTTTTTCTCGGAATTAGCAACATAACGCCGACATAGAAGAGAATAATTGTAAAGACATAGGCAGTAAAATTGCCAAACAGTTTACTGATCAGGGCCGAAAAAGTCAAGCCGAGAATACCGGCCTTGCCAATAAAACCAAGCATAAAAACCACCGCAAAAATGATCATTATCAGCGAGAAAATGATCTTCCAAGTCTCATTTGACAAGCCGAGCGACTTGTCAAAGACAAAGTCCCCCCACTCGTTCTCGGTCTGATACCACTTCTTTCTTGGTTTTTTCTTCGGATGAATCCGGCGTCGGCCCATAATCCCCTCGAGTAGCTGTCATCCTGAGCGCAGGCGAAGGATCTCGGAGATTCTTCGTTTCACTCAGAATGACACAACATTATTATTGAATAATCACACAAACAATACACGCTTCCCGCGCTTTCATTTAATTATAGTCCAAACACATTCCCGATGCAACACAAAAATGCTCTGCCTTGCGACAGAGCATTTTCTTTTTGACTTTTAGACCTCGATTACTACAGGAATAACCATGGGGCGACGCTCGGTCTCTCTAAACAGAAACTCGCTCAGTTCGTCGCGGAGTTTTTGTTTGACCGTGGCGTAATCGGCTTTGGCCGAGCCGGTTTCCCGGGTCAGATATTTGGCGAAGATCTTTTTGACTTCGGCCCTGGCCTTATGGACCAAGTCCTCGCTCTCACGCATATAGATAAAACCGCGCGAAATAATATCTGGTGAAGTTAGAACCTGGTTAGTTTGATGGTCGACTGTAACGATGACGACAAAGATGCCTTCCTCGGCCATCGCCTTACGGTCGCGCAGGACGATGTTGCCGACATCACCGACGCCAAGACCGTCAACCATGACATAGGCGGCCGGAACCCGTTTGTTTGTTACTTCGCCGTGGCCTTTGCTGAACTCCATCACTTGGCCGTCGTCGCCGACAAGACAGTGCGCCTCATCGACGATGCCCATCTCCTGGGCAATCCGGCATTGATGCATAAGCTTGTGCCGTTGTCCGTGAATCGGGATAAGATATTTCGGTCGGATCAGCGCCAGCATTAATTTAATGTCTTCCTGATTGGCGTGGCCGGAGGTGTGGACATCCATTAATTTCTGGTAAATAACTTGAGCGCCGGCACGAAAAAGATTGTCCATCACATTCGAAACAGATCGCTCGTTGCCTGGAATCGGCGAGGAGGAAATAATGACCAAATCGCCCCGCTTCATTTTAACTTGACGGTGCTCGCCGGTGGCAATCCGGGTTAGAGCAGAGTTATCTTCACCCTGTGAACCAGTGCAGACAATGACAATTCGCTCGTCGGGATATTTGTTCAGATCCTTGACATCAATGATTGTGTCTTTCGGCACGATCAAGGCTTCAAGTGAGATGGCGATCTCGACCGTCGTCAACATACTGCGACCAATGAAACAGACCTTGCGGTTTAATTTATGTGAGACATTTAATATCTGTTGAATCCGGGAAATCAGAGTCGAGAAAGTGGTAATAAATATCCGGTTATCAGCGTTTTCCATAATTGTAAGGAGCGAGTTTTCGATTTCCTTCTCAGAGATAGAGACGCCGGCTTTTTCGATATTGGTTGATTCCGACAGCAAGACAAGCGGTTTGCGTGAGCCGATCATCGCCAGAGCCGAGAAATCAACCGGCTTACCATCAGCCGGCGTATGATCAAATTTGTAGTCGCCGGTATGGACGACGATGCCCTCCGGCGTTTCGATCTCGATTCCCATCGCCTGCGGAATACTGTGGGTCAATCTAAATGTTGAAACTTTGAAAACGCCCTGCTGAATAACGTCTTCGCCGATTTTGATCGTTGCCAATTTGGCCGTCTTATCGAGGCCAAATTCCTCTAGTTTACTTTTGATAATACCGAGCGAGAGCGGCGAGCCGTAGATCGTCGGCGAGCCGAGCTTTTCGTAGACGTAAGGGATGGCGCCAATGTGGTCGAGGTGGGCGTGAGTGATCCAGAGTCCGCGGATCTTTTGCTTGTTTTGTTCGAGATAGGTGACATCGGGCAGGACATAATCAACGCCCGGCATCGTCTCGTCCGGAAACATAAAACCCATGTCGACGATGATAATGTCGTTTTTGTATTCAACGATGGTGCAGTTCTTGCCGCCGGTTTCTTCAACGCCGCCGAGCGGGATAATTTTTAATTTTGGTTCGATAAAAAACTTTGACTGATAGTTTGGGTCAACGGTTTGCGCCGTGTAGCGCGGTTCACTGTGTTTTGGCCCGGCATTATTACTTTGCTGAACCTTTTTTTCGGGAGAAAAACGGAATTGGACGACATCATTTTTGAGTGCTGAGTCGAGCCGTTTGCTTCTGTCGGGATTAAATCCCGGAGTTTCTTTCTTTTGTTCGTTCATAAATTTTCCTTCTTAAATTTTCAACCTAATGTCGAAGTGGTCGAATCAATCTAATTATTTATTCGATTTATTAGATTAATTCGATATTCGGTTGCTTAGATTAGCCTTTCTTGTTTAGTTTCGTTAATAATTTTAGTAGTTTTAACAGTTTCGCTGATCTTTTTTAATATTGTTGGGATTTTAGCAAAATCATTGATTAATGTAGCCCGAAGACTGCCATTGTGCAGGGCGGCGGCCGGATGATAGAGTGGCAGATAAACAATGCCGTTGGGTCTTTTCAACGCTTTGCCGTGAATTGCCGAGATACCTGGCTGGCCCGGCAGGAGTGAGGCGGCGGCGTGACGGCCGAGGCAAACAATGACTTTGGGGGCAATTAATTCGATCTGGCGCTCAAGATACGGCCGGCAAGCTACCTTTTCGTCTTCCTCCGGATCGCGATTGCCCGGTGGACGGCATTTGACGGTGTTGGTGATAAAAACCTTGTCGCGGTCGAGTTTGATTGATGCCAACATTTCATCGAGAAATTTGCCGGAAGCACCACAAAAGGGAATTCCCTTCTCGTCTTCGTTTGCTCCCGGTCCTTCGCCGATGAATATAATTTCGGCTGAATAGTTGCCTTCGCCCGGCACGGCATTGTCCCTAGTTTTTGACAAACCGCAAAGAGTACAAGACAAAACCTGTGTCCGGATTGAATCGAGTTCAACTTTTCGTTCCACATCATTCATATATACGAAATCTAGAATTGACCAGTCAAATCAACTGTCATTCTGAACGAAGTGAAGAATCTCTGAGATCCTTCGCTGACGCTCAGGATGACAACAACAGCCAAAAAAATTGCCTTTTTGCCGCTTAACCCTGAGAACTTATCAACATAGACCGAGATCGCCCCAAACAATGTGTCTAGAATATACCATATGCCAAATTATTTGTCAATGCCAGCTCGCTTATTGTGCCTGATTTATGATCTTGCCGGCAACATATCCCTCAATATTTTCTTCTGTTGTATCCATAATCCGCTGAAGTGCTTCCTGCGAATTGAAAGCATTGTGCGGGGTAATGATGACTTTAGGATTTTTGAGTAAAATATTATTAGCCAGGTTGATTGCCATTTGTTCCCTAGAAAACTTTTTGGACAGAAGTTGCCACTCCTCCTTGATATCAATCTCGTCCTCGAGAACATCGATGCCGGCTCCAGCTAAAATTCCCTCTTCTAGTGCTTTGACCAGAGCAGTCGTTTCAACCAATCCGCCACGAGCAGTGTTTATCAGGTACGCGCCTTTTTTAATTTTGCCGATGTTACTCTCGGATATTAAATGCTTCGTCTTATCGTTTAAAGGCAAATGTAATGTAATGATATCTGATTGCGACAAAAGTTCTTCCAGCTCAACATATTTGAGCCCGTAATGATCGATTAGTTCATCATTTTTAAGTGGATCAAAGGCAAGAATGCGCATCTCAAAACCGTGCGCCATCCGGACGACATGACTGCCGATCTTGCCAGTGCCAATGACGCCGATAACTTTTCCCTTCAGGTCGAAGCCACGCAAATCGGTCAGATCAAAATTACCAACTTTTGTCTGATTGGCGCTTTCGATGATTTTGCGCGATAGTGCCAGAATCAGGGCGAACGTGTGCTCGGCAACGGTATTTTCGCCGTAAGAAGGAACATTGGAAACGACAATACCGCGTTTCTTGCACTCGGCGATATCGATATGATCGTAGCCGGTCGAGCGGGTAGCGATGAATTTCAGTTTTGGCAATTTATCTAAAACCTTGGCGTCGATTTTGGAGTAAATAAAAACTGAAATAATTTCCGCGTCGCACTTTTGGTCAAAATATTCAGTCAACGGCTCGTCAAAAAAAGACAACTCGTGAGCGCTTAATTTTGCCTCAAAAAACTTTTTCTCCCAGTCTTCAAGTTCAAAAAAGGCAATTTTCATCTCTGCTCCAAAATAATTATAATCAGACCGAAATCCAGCTTAAGTATACTATAATTTAATTCAGATCCAAAACGAAAGATGGCTCTCCGAGTCCGTCGCGTAAAACGCGACTTTCTCGAAGAGCCAACAGTTCGTTAGCCTGCCCTGGGTGTGGGCTAGACTCAAATGATGTCGAGGTCGTCCCCGTCTGATGGGTGGCCGCCGCCGAGGCAGGGGGCATCACCCTCTGAATCGTCGGGGTCGGGATGGGGTACGACCAGACCAGCGTCATCCAGCCTGGTCGGTTGGTGACACACGGAGCAGGTGACCGACCAGTCGGGTGCGGTCGTGGGGGGCATGGACGGCTCAGCAACCAGAGCGGACATGTTGGCGCTCCCATTCCGGCAGACTTCGCCGGTATGTTTGTGACAATACCACTTTCTTAGCTATGTGTCGATTGAACTTATCCCCCATTTCTGATAAGTTGATCTGAACACTTATTTGATTTCATCGCGAGCGATGGACTTTTGAAGCGTGGCGATCCTTGATAGATTGCCGCGTCGCAAGCCTCACTCCTCGCAATGACAATTAATTGGAGCATCAAATGTCTCTGAAAATTGCAATAGTTGGTCTCCCGAACGTTGGTAAATCAACTTTATTTAACGCCATGGTCAGAGGTTCGAAGGCGGAAGCGGCCAATTATCCTTTCTGCACCATCGAGCCCAATGTTGGCATTGTCGAAGTTCCGGATGAACGCCTCGCTCCCCTTGGCGAAATTTCTCAATCAAAAAAAATTATCCCGGCTGTCGTCGAATTTATCGACATTGCCGGCCTCGTTCGCGGTGCGTCAAAAGGTGAAGGGCTGGGCAACAAATTTCTCGCCCACATCCGCGAATGTGACGCAATTGGTATGGTCGTGCGGTTTTTCGAGGACGCCAACGTCACTCATGTCGAAGGCAAGATCGATCCGGCCGATGATATCAAGACGATCGAGACTGAATTGCAATTGGCCGACATTACCACCGTCGACAAGCGGCTTTTTTCGCTCGAAAAAGAATTGAAATCCGGTAGTGCTGAATCAAAATTCGCTCACTCGGGACTGCAAAAAATAAAGGATAAATTATATGCCGGCCACAACGCCCGCGAAGCTGATCTGACTGATCCGGAAAAAGACACGCTCAAAGATTTGAGTTTGATGACGCAGAAGCCGATACTTTATGTCGCCAACTGCGGAGAAGATCAGTTGGCTCAGTTCTCAGTTCTCAGTACACAGTACACAGGTTATAAATTTTTGCCAATCTCGGCCAAAATCGAAGCTGAATTGAACGAATTGACGGAGTCAGAAAAAGCTGAATACCTCGAGACTCTAGGGATTGATGATTCCGGCCTGAATATTCTAATCAAACAGGCATACAAAACACTGGGGCTTTCCACCTACTTCACCTCTGGCGAGAAAGAGACCCGAGCTTGGACAATACACGAAGGCGATACTGCGCCGATCGCCGCCGGCGCCATTCACACTGATTTTACCAAAGGTTTCATCGCCGCCGAGGTCGTCCCCTGGGCCGATTTCTACGCCCAGGGCGGCTGGACTGGCGCCAAAACCCACGGCCTTGTCCGAACCGAGGGTAAGACCTACATCGTCAAAGACGGTGATGTTGTTATTTTTCGGTTTAATGTCTAGAGAGAGAATCAGGGTGATCGGGGTATTTGGGGTTTTCAGGGGCGAGAACCAGAGCGATGGTCAAGTCTCTTCTTGAACATCTTCTCGCGGTAGCCACCTTCGCGGATGAACTTTACTTCCAGAGAATCCATCTGCCTCGACAGCAGATATGTTGTCTGTGATATTAAAGTAATGATCAGATTGGCGGCTTCGACGGGGTTTTCAGGGAGTATTGGGGTGTTCAGGGTGTTCTCATCGATCCAGAATACCCTTATCTCCCTGAATGCCCTGACCCTTTCATCGTCTTTGTTCCAGAGCGACAATTTTCTCTGCCGCAGATAATCTTGAAAATCCAATAATAATTCTTCCAGCGAAGCGTCGGCAACGCCGAGTAGTTTGATGTAGCTTTGTAGACTTTTTTCTTCATAGCCCTCAGCGATATTTTGTCGGCCGCTTCGAGCGGCATGGATGCCTTGTTCGCGTAGTCTCAAGAACTCCCTCTCTGATAGAAATCTATTATAAAATTCAACAGTTAAATCATAAACCACTGTTGCCAGCATATAAGTTTTCAGATAATGATAACCAGATTGAGTCATACTATGATTATACCCCGAATTCCCCGAACACCCAAAATACCCTGACATACCTCCAAATTTCCAGACGCCCTTAACATATAAATCACAAAGTGCTATATTGACCTCGGTGAGGGAGCACTGACATGCCATGGTCCGCCAAGGTCGTATGTTTCGCGATGGTGGTGTATCTTGTGACGTACTGTCTTGATCGGGTCATCCAGTACAAGACGCAACACAACAACCGAGTCAAGCAACTTGAAGAGGAAAATGCCGACCTCAGGCAACAACTCATCGCCGCCTACACAGTAGTAGAGAGTCTTCACACGAACCTCGACACTGCCCGCGACACCCTTATCTCCGCCCAGCCACACGAGAGCTGTGGCTGAGAGGAGCACAGAAATGGTAATCATTGTCAGTTGGATCCTGATTGCTGTTTGGGTCCTTTTCCTCGCTTTCGTCATTGGTTTCAACAAGGGGCTTGTCGTCGGCGAGAAGCGCGGAAAGTTCTACGCCAGTCTCCAGATGGAAATAGAAAAGGCGCAAAAAGCGATCAACGACGCATGCATTCGCCATTTCCATTTCCCCGATTGAGCCCGGGGCTGCCGACGTCCGTACGTTCGCAGCCCCAAGGAGTTCCAATCGTTCCTACTCCCCGAACACCCTGAATACCCAAGCTATTGCTTACCTGATAATTTTCTGCTACAGTAAACACACAAATTAATTAACTTTTCTTCCGAATTTATTTGGAAGAGCCGAATGTCCGAACTAAATTGGACAATCAATATTCGGTGCCAGAAAGGAAATGTAAATGCGAAAGTACGAGTTGACGTACCTTGTTTCTGATGAGGTTCGCGAGGGTGATTTGAACAAAGTCACCGGCACAGTCAATGGTTTTGTCACTGGACTGGGCGGCAAGATTGTCAAAGAAGACATTTGGGGACGGCGCAAATTGGCTTATCCGATCAAAAAAGCTGACTTTGCCACTTATGTCACCCTTTATTTTGATCTGCCACCCGATAAATCTTTTGAATTCGGACGCGACCTTAGACAGACGGCGGCTATTATGCGTCATCTGACTATCGTCAAAGAACATGGCCACGAAGCCATTACTCTTTCGGCGTCGGAAATTGCTGCAACGGCTGAGATTGAGGAAGTTATCGGCGGCGAAAAATCTTTTGAAGCCGTCGAAGGTCAGACCGAGGAAAGTTTTGATTTGATGGCGAAGAGAGAGGTTGAGGAGGAGCCAGAAAAGTTCAAAGTTCAAAGTTCCCCCTCGGCTGAGCTCGGGGTAAAAAAGTTGAAAGCTGATAAGGAAACACTCGAAACTCCCCAATCAACCGAAGAAATTCGACCTGAAGCCGAATCCCCCAAAACCCCTGAACTCCCCGAGGAAAAACCAGCAGATGAGAAAAAACCGGTAGTAAAAACCAAAAAGACTGTTGAAAAAATCGAAAAGCCAAAGGTTGAAAATAAAAAAGTCGAAAAGTCTTCAGATGAAGCCGAACGATTGACAAAGCTGAACGAAGAGCTGGATGATATTTTGAAGGATGAATTATAAATCCGAAATCCGAATATCGAAATCCGAAACAAATTCAAAATACAAAAATGATATAATTGTTTTGAAATTTGAATTTTGAAAATTAGATATTGTTTCGAATTTCGTGCTTAGTGCTTCGAATTTAAAAAGGAGTTGCTATGTTAAACTTAAACCGTGCCCAAGTGCTGGGAAATTTGACTAAAGATCCTGATATGCGCTTCACTCCAAACGGTCAGGCCGTGGCAAATTTCACCGTCGCGACGAATAGAAAATGGAAAGGCCGCGATGGCGCGCCGGATGGTGAAGCGACAGAATACCACGACATTGTCGTCTGGGGCAAGCAAGCTGAAGCAGTCGTGCCGATGCTGAAAAAAGGCGGACCGGCTTTCGTCGAAGGCCGGCTTCAAACGAGAAACTGGGAAGGCCAAGACGGCATCAAGCGCTACAAGACTGAGATCATTGCTGACAACATTATTGTTTTGAACAGTCGAAGTGGCGGCGGCAGTTACACACCAAAATCCAATGACAGCAGTGCTCCTGCGCCAGAATCGGCAACAGATGCGCCGAGTAAAAATAGTGATGAAGAAATTGATATCGAAGAAATCCCGTTCTAAACCATACAAAAGGCGAAACCGCTTGCCAGCGGGGCTAAAAAAGCTAAAAACTAATTTATTTTTATTTCGTCTTTCGCTTATTTCGTTAACTTTAGTATTTCGTATTATTTAGGAGACTTTATGGCCCGACGAAACAAATGTTTAATTTGCAAAGCCAAGATGGTCGAGGTTGACTACAAAGATGTACCAACAATCGGCCGCTATCTTGACCGCTGGAGCAAAATTTCACCCGCCAGTCGAAATTACAATTGCGCCCGGCACCAGCGCCAGACCGAAACCGCCATCAAGCGGGCGCGGTTTTTGGGCTTGCTGCCGTATACGGTACGGTAAACAAGACACAAGAAACAAGTTACAAGATACAAACAATATTCAAATTACAAAGTTTCAATTTTCAAATATTTGATATTTTGAATATTGGATATTGAAATTTGTTTGTTTCTTGTATCTTGCATCTTGTAAAACAATGGGGTTCTATGTTAAGTATAACAGATTTGAAAACCGGCACTAAACTTGTCTATGAAGGCGATCCCTACATCGTCCTGTCTTATTATCATTCCAAGATGGGGCGGGGCGGGGCTGTCGTCAAAACGAAGCTGAAAAATCTCCGGACCGGCGCGACAATCGACAAGACTTTTCAGGGCGCCGACAAACTTGACGAAGCTAATTTGTCAAAAAAGACAGCCGTTTTTCTCTATGCTGACGCGCAAGATGCCAATTTCATGGACAATGAAACTTATGATCAATTTACTATTCCCCTGTCCAAGATTGGCGCCGACAAACAATATCTGATCGAAAACGCCAACGCCGACATCCTCTATTATGGCGACGAAGCGCTCAATGTCGAATTGCCGATCAAAATGACTTTCAAGGTTGTCTCCGCTCCTCCAGCCGTCAAAGGCAATACAGCCAGCTCCGTCGTCAAAAAGGTTGAGATCGAGACCGGCGCCAACATCAATGCTCCAGTTTTCATAAAAGAAGGTGATAAGATAGTTGTTGATACGAGAGACGGCTCTTATGTAGAGCGAGCCTAAATTTTTCATTTTACAATTTTACATTTTTCATTAATTTTATATTTCTAAATTTGTTTATTGAAATGTCTCAATGAACAATGTTAAATTAATGTGAAATGCCCCGAAGGGGTCCCATTGGGAAGAAATGATCAATGGAGAATAGCCATGATGCTTCTTTACTCAAAACTAATTGGCTCTCCGATTGCCGGTCTCAAGGACTCGGCCAAGGTTGGAACTGTCGCCGACCTGATCATTAACGACACCGACTTGACAGTTGCCGCCGTTATGGTTGTGCCAAAGCTATCGTTTGTGGCAAAGCAAAAAGTTGTCTCGTCAACTGATTTCGTCCATCTGACAAAAAATGGCCTCATTATCAGCGATGAAGAGGCCTTAGTCGAGATCAGCGAACTTGTCCGAGTCGAAACACTTTATAAAAATAAATGTTTTGGCCTGGCTCAAAAAGTCGTGACCAAATCCGGCGCCTATATCGGCCATGTCTATGATTACCTGATCGATTCGGCAACCTGTGCCATCCACAAGTTCTATGTCAAAAAACTCTTGAATGACCGGATCATCCCCGCCTCCGCCGTCATCGCCATGGAGGGAAAACTCATCACGATCAAAGACGATAAACCCTATGTGTTTGTACCGAGTGTTGAAACGGCGATGGACTAACCCCTCCCCTTAGTAAGGGGAGGTTGGGTGGGGTATGGCATTCGTATTTCGTAGTAGTCCCGCTGCCTCTTAGCTCAAGAGTTTGAGATAAAAGGGGCGGACGTTGCGCAGTGCAACGTTCCGGCTCCACCGACAGATAGGTCGGATTCGGATTGTCGTCATCCTTTCAATTGCGACACCCCGGCTCTCAGAAGCCCTTGTGTCTGCAGAGCGAGCGGTCGTCCTCGTACGCGAGACCGACCACCAGTTGTCTGAACCGGTCGCGATGAGCGGTCAGACTGGCCAGTAAACCTTCGGGCAGGAACGAAAGCAGATCTTCCTCGATGGCGCT
>JAUSKR010000052.1 GCA_030649445.1 bacterium | reverse complement strand
AGCGCCCCCATCGTTCAATGGATAGGACATAACTTTGCGGAAGTTAAAATGTAGGTTCGATTCCTACTGAGGGCACCAGCAAATTGACTTTCGCTTAAAAAGGTGATATAATAGAGGGATAATGAAAAAAGTAGTAAAATTAACTACAACAATCGGCTGCAGCATGGCTCTTTTGGCCATTATATTTTTCAGTTTTGCAACTTCAATAAGTTATGCCCAGTATGGACAGGTCAATAGTTACGGCAATTCTGATAGCTATGGTCAAATGGTCATCACCACTGTTAGGGCCAACAACATCACCACCGGTAGCGCCACCCTAAACGCCCTGGTTAATGGTATTAATTTTTACAATAGTTATACTTTAAATACTTGGTTCGAATATGGGACAACCATGAACCTCGGAAACTTTACCGCGCGTAATTATTCCAACTCTGGATACACTAACTTCAATACCAACATCGGAGGACTGAAAGAAAATACGGTTTACTATTTTCGAGCCGCGGCCCAGGGACCGCAAGGAATTGCTTATGGAGGCATTAACACTTTCAAAACTAATCCGGTAGATATTATCAATATCGGAAATATTCAGAGCGACAACACCAATTCGCCAGCCACTAGCCCCAAACGAGAAACCAAACCAACGACCGTCAGCCAAGTTGAGGCCCCACAACCAACTGCCAGTGTTAGCAAAACTAATTCTTTTCTGCCAATAACTATCTTGGGTTGGCTGACTTTACTTATTTTATTATTGCTCCTTGTGTTGGTCATCAAAAATTTGCATTTTAAATTTTCCAGCCAGAAAACTAGCCGGTCACAACACTAAATTCTGGTTTGGTCAGGTCTAAATCAGGCACGGAGAAATCTCTGGTAAAACTTCTTTCCATATGGTATATTGAATTTATGTCTCTAAATAAAACTCTAGGAAGAAAAATAAATAGGGTGAAAGTGTATCTGGTTGCTCACAAAGTAATTAGTGGCATTATTTTAGTCGCAATCTTGGGAGTCGGCTATTGGGGATACAAAAAATTCACCAGTACGGCTGGTGATACTCGATATTTGACCGCCACGGTGACCAAGGGCGCGGTTGTGGCCTCGGTTTCTGGCAGCGGCCAAGTTTCTGCTTTGAATCAAATAGATGTTAAAGCCAAGACCTCCGGAGATGTGGTTTATCTGGTGGCGCAAGATGGGCAAAAAATTGGCGCGGGCGGATTAATTGCCCAACTCGACAGCAAAGATGCGCAAAAATCTGTCCGTGACGCGCAAGTCAATGAGGAATCAGCTCGAATTGCTTTGGAAAAATTAAAGATCGAAAAATCTCAAGACAATATGAATGAACGCTGATCTGGTAAAAAGTTATGACGATGGCTTTAATGTGGTTTCCAATGTCTTCCTGGACATTCCGGGAATTATGACGGGGGTTAATGATATGTTTTTTAAGAGTAACTCAGCCACTGGCCAATGGAATGTTGATTGGTATGAAGGACAAGCCGGTAACGACAATCGTGAAAAAACCCTAATCTTCAAAAATAATTTTGTGAATTCGTACCACACAGCCCGGAATGCTTATGATCAGAATTTTGATAATTATAAAATGGTTTCTCGCACTTCTGACAGTACCACCCTGGAAAACTTAATTGCCCAAACTTATGAATCCACTAAATTCATCTCGGATGCGATCAAAAATGCCAACAATTATATCGACTTTGTCAATGACTCAATCCGAGAAAACAACTTTGAGACTCCGGCATTAATCACTACTCATAAAGCAACTTTAAACGAATATACTACTCAAGCCAATACCCACTTACTGTCTCTGTTGTCAGTCAAGACCAACATTAAAAATTATAAAGATTCTTTCCTGAGCGCTGATTTGGATATTCAGTCAGCAGAATTATCACTCAAGCAAAAAACCAATGCCCTCCAAGACGCCAAGGATAAATTAGCGGATTATTTTATTCGCGCGCCATTTGAAGGCACGATTACCAAAATCAATATCAAAAAATCTGACACCGTAAGTTCGGGAACGGTTGTAACTACGCTAATCACCAAAAAACAATTAGCCGAAATTTCTTTGAATGAAGTTGATGTGGCTAGAATAAAAATCGGACAAAAAGCCACTCTGTCGTTTGATGCTGTGTCTGGTTTGACCATCTCCGGCGTGGTAGTGGATATCGATGCGGTCGGAACTGTTGCACAGGGAGTCGTAACTTATATTATTAAGGTCAGCTTTGATACTCAGGACGACAGAATTAAACCAGGCATGAGTGTGTCAGCGATAATTATTACCGAACTGAAAGAAGGAGTACTGGCGATATCTAACGGAGCGATTAAGTCACAAAAGGGCGCTAGTTATGTTGAAAGCTTTGAGGCCCCATTGCCTGTGCCGACTGACGGATCCATTGGTTCGATCTCAAAAATTACTCCTATTAAAATTAAGGTAGAGATTGGTCTTTCGGGTGATTCAGAAAGTGAAATTATTTCCGGAATCAAAGAAGGTGACGAAATTATCATAAGAACCATATTACCGACTGCGGCAACAACCACTGCGACTTCAACTCCAAGTCTCTTTGGAAATACCGGAGGAAATAGAAATGCCGGTAGTGGCAATGTCAGGATTCAGGCCCGCTAATATCACGACTCAATGATCGAAGTAAAAAATATTAAAAAAACCTATAAAACGGGAGAGATTGAGTTTCAAGCGCTTGATGATATCTCTTTCACAATCAATGATGGAGAATTTGTGGCCATTATGGGTCCGTCGGGCTCTGGTAAATCAACTTTGATGCATATTTTAGGCGCGCTCGACAGTCCTACGAGTGGAATCTATTTTCTCGACCACAGAGATGTCTCGGCCCTACCTGACGATGAGTTGGCCGACATCCGGCGCGACAAAATCGGTTTCGTTTTTCAATCTTTTAATTTGTTACCGCGCACAACGGTACTTCGTAATGTAATGCTTCCCCTGGTCTACGCTGGCACACATGGTATAGAGCGAGAAGAGAGAGCAAAAAAAGCGCTGACTGCTGCTGGTTTGGATGAAGCCCATTTTCATCACAAATCCAACCAAATTTCCGGTGGCCAAATTCAACGCGTCGCCATCGCTCGCGCTTTGGTCAATAATCCGTCAATTATTTTAGCCGATGAACCAACCGGCAATTTGGATTCTAAAACCGGTGAAATCGTCATGGGCACATTTCAAAAACTAAATGAGGAATTGGGAAGAACAATCATCTTGATCACTCATGAACAAGAAATCGCCGAACATGCCAATCGCATTCTTTTCATTAAAGATGGCAAACTAGTTGAAGACCGAACCAATCACCAAAAGAGAGTTATTAAAATAAATTAACGGGATGAAAATCATAGATATTTTAGAGGAAACATACAACGCTTTATTCGCCAACAAGGTTCGTTCCGGGTTGACGATGCTGGGGATTGTGATCGGCATTGGCTCCGTCATCGCCATGGTCTCGATCGGCAACGGCGCCAAAGCCACTATCCAATCCAGCATTGAAGGTCTGGGATCAAATCTGTTGACCATTCTCCCGGGCGTAGTTCAGCCAGGACGCGGGATAGTTTCTTCTGGTCGTGGCGGCGCTCAAACCTTAAAAAATGCTGATGTCGAAGTATTAAAAGCCATCGAAGGAGTGGGTTTCGTTTCCCCGGAAAATACCCGCCGTTTCCAAGTAGTAGCTATGGGTAATAATACTAATACCACGATTACCGGCAGCACTGCTGATTATGTTCCGGTTCATAATCTGATTATCGCCAATGGCAGTTTTGTTTCTGATGCTAATAATCGCAGCATCGGCCGACAAGCTGTGCTCGGAGCCACAGTCGCCACTGATTTATTTGCCGACGAAGATCCTTTGGGCAAAACCATTCGTATTAATAATATTAATTTTAATGTCATCGGAGTTTTAGCCACTAAAGGCGGTGCTGGTTTCTCGGGTCCGGACGACATGATTTTTGTTCCCCTGTCCACAATGCAGAAAATTCTCTCCGGAGATGACTACCTCTCTATGATCGCGGTCTCTGTCACCGATAAAAATAAAATGTCTGAAGTAAAATTCCTGGCCACGGAAATGCTTTTAGAAAAACATCGAGTCGAAGAAGCCGACTTTTCGATTATTTCTCAAGAAGATATTTTAGGCACTCTCACCACTGTCATCGACACTTTCACTCTGTTCTTGGCCGCAATTGCTTCGATCTCTCTCTTGGTCGGCGGTATCGGTATTATGAATAT
>JAUSKR010000043.1 GCA_030649445.1 bacterium | reverse complement strand
GGCGCCGTTATCTGATGCACCGGCAGCAAAGGCCGGGATCAAAGCCGGTGATATTATTTTGCAAGTCGATGACACTAAAAGTTCTGATATGGGTTTCAATAATCTCATCAATAAAATCCGCGGTCCGAAAGGTACGACTGTAAATATTCAAGTTGCCAGAAGCGGAGTTGACAAACCGTTGACATTTTCAGTGGCTAGAGACACGATCACAGTCAAAAGCGTTACTTGGGAGGAAAAAGATCAGGGTAGCAAGAAAATTATGTATGTGAAGGTCAGACAGTTCGGTGATGATACCGATGCTCTTTTTGCCGATTTTGTCGCCGCGACTCTTAAGGCCAAGCCCGATGGCATTATTGTCGATCTGCGCGACAATCCCGGCGGTTATTTTGAATCGGCAATCAATTTATCAAGTTACTTCATTGATGGCGGAACGGTCGTCGAACAACAAGATAAAAACGGCAAAAAACAGGATTTCTCAACAATCCACACGGCGACACTAAAGGGTTTCGAAACAGCTATTTTGGTCAATGGCGGATCGGCCTCGGCCTCGGAAATTTTCAGCGGGGCAGTTCAAGACCGCAAGGTCGGCAAAATTATTGGCGAGAAAACTTTTGGCAAGGGGAGCGTCCAAGAACTGGTCAATCTGTCAGACGGTTCAGCAGTCAAGGTTACGATCGCGAAATGGCTGACACCAAATGGCCGCCAGATCAACAAAGAAGGCATCGCTCCGGATATTGAAATTAAAAACTCTGACACCGATCCGACTGATCTTCAGCTTAATCGGGCACTCGATTTTATTGTCAGTGGAAAATAAAGGTTGTGCAAATCGCTCAAATAAATTAAAATAAAAGTATCTAGGAGGGGAAATGCCTGATAATAATATTGCAAATCAAAATACGACGCCCCCGACGGTGACTCCTGCGGTGCCCGCGCCGCCGACTATTTTAGCTACACCTAGCATTCCCGTAGTAGACCCGTCTCGCGTCGGCACGCAAGCCGAGGCGGATAGTCCTTGGAATGAGCCATTGCCGAAAGAAACTCCCAATCCTCAAGTCAGCGGCACTCTTTCTGGAAGTCAGCCAATTGCTGCGCCCCCAACGGGGGCCCCTTCGGGGCCTATTCAGCCGTTTGATCTGCCTCAAAATGTCGAAAAAACGATGCCGCCAGTCGTTAAAGCGGTTGATTTGGTGACACCAGTAAGTAGTCAAAATATGCCCACCCGTTCGACGGATTCGACAGGCTCACCGCAGGCTTCGCTCAGGGCAGGGCCGGTTGATTCAATCTCATCTCTCAATCCAGCTTTTAATTATAATTATGATCAGAATCAAAAAAATTCTATTCCACCCTCTGGTACTGCACCGGCTGTAAATAGTCCTCAAGTTCCTCCGGCTCCAGTAGTAAAACCAATTGATTCCGTCTCTGGAGTAGCTGCACTGGTGACAAATCCTGCATCTCAGATTCCGCCATCTAGCCAGCCTGTTAACGCCGATATCCTGCCGCCACCGCCTAGCGCGGCTGTTGGGACCCCTTCTGGGCCAACTTTCACCGTTCAGTCTCCGTCGCAACCGATTAATCCATTGCCAGCTCCAGCAGTAGCACCTTCACCGCCGACTCCACAGCCACCAGTTCAGCCACAACCGGTTTTACCCCAAGATGAGAGATCTTTCGTTGTTCCAGACCTTCCGGCAACGACTCAAGATGCATCAACGGTAGTTCCAGAAAAACGATCAGGACTGTCCAAGCTGTTTGCCGGACTGAAACACAAATCCCCGAAAGGGGCCTCTTCGGAGTTGGGGCCAAAAGAAGCCGCGGGGACGGCAGAAACTTTGGTGCCACTCGAATCTCCAACTAATTCAGACCGTAAAAGTAAAAAAGCAATTATCTATATTCTTATTGCTATTGTTGTAGTATTAGGAATCCTAATTACTCTGACTGAAGCCGGCATTCTGTCTATCGGTCTGGAAAAAGTTTACGGCTCAGTCAGCTTAGAGAAACTTTGGAGCGGCTTGCCAAAAAATTCTGAAACTGCCATAGCAGAATCATTGGTTACGATGAAGGATCATCAAAAGTTTAAAGTTAGCGGCACAATCAACTTAAATATCGATAAGACAATTAAAAATGAGGTCACGACACCACTTGTCAGCGCCGCTGATTCGGTCACTCAGCTGGCTGTATTGCCGATAAAGGCAATATTGACAGCGTATACCACTCCGACAGATTCAAGTGCAGTGACTTCTACCGACACAACTGACACAACCGACACAACTTCCATTGAGAGTAGCACTGCTACTACTGATAGTAATACTGCCACAACTGATAGTAGCACTGCCACAACTGATTCAAGCGCGACAACTCCGGTTGACCAATCGACAGAGTCGGCTTTCGTCGACACAACAACAACTAAGATGATTAACGCGACTGTTGCGGGCAGTTTTGGTGACGTCGGCAACGATTTTGAGATTACGATTGTCAAGCCAATCGGCTCGGAGACAATTAATTTGAAAAATTCCCAGAGCATGCTCTGGGTCAAAGGTGGCAACGTTAAATTTGACGAGAAGGCCGAGCCAGAGAAGTGGCTTTTGTATAATTTAGCCACTCTAAGTAACGACAGTGTTGTTTCTCAGACACTGGCAGTTAACTCAGGTAAGGGTTTTTCTGCGGGAGGCACGAGGCAGGCAAATGAAAAGGTCGGCTCCGTCCGATGCTATAAATATTCTCTCGACAGTGTTGAGCTAGGAAATTCGCTCTCGGGTATCGGTGTTTTGTCTGACAGTATCCAGAATATTTCCGGCACTGTCTGGATCGGAATAAAAGATAAACTGATCCGCCGGATTGATCTCAAAATCACAACTTCACCATCGTCGCCGGTTATTCAAATCAATCTTTCACTAAACTTGTCAGATTACGATACGGACAATAATTTTGCCGCGCCCGCTTCGATTGACATAATTGATACAACTGCTCCGGCTCAAAATTAGGTTGGTTCCTCTCCTTTCCAAGGAGAGGTCAGGTGAGGTTTGTGTTTACGACCACCTTTACTTTCTTGATTGTGAATAGTATGATCAGTAAGAATTAACAATTAACTCCGAAGGAGTCTTATGTTTTTGTGGATACTCGCAATTATCGTCATACTGGTTTTGGCTATTATTTCGATTTATAACCGCCTTGTGACATTAAATGTCCGGACCGATGAATCCTGGAGCGATATCAATGTTCAGCTCAAACGCCGCTATGATCTGATACCGAACTTAATCGAGACGGTCAAGGGTTACGCCAAGCATGAGAAAAGTGTTTTCGAAGATGTGACCAAGGCCCGGGCAGAGGCACTGAGTGCGACTGGCGTTGGCGATAAAGCCAAGGCGGAGGCCGGTTTGGCCGGAGCCCTAAAAACTGTCTTTGCCATTGCTGAGGCTTATCCGGAATTGAAGGCGAATGAGAATTTCGGCCAATTGCAAAGTGAATTGACCGACACGGAAGATAAAATCCAAGCGGCCCGCCGCTTCTACAACAGCAACGTTCGCGATCTAAACATCGCCATCCAAGTTTTTCCGACCAACATTTTTGCCAATATGCTCGGTTTCAAGAAGCGGGAATTGTTTGAGCTGGAGCAAGCCGAAGCGAAGGAACCGGTTAAGGTCGATTTCTCATAGAAATCGACAGTTAAAAGTATAAAGTATAAAGTTAAAAGTATTAAACCGGATTAAAACATGGAAGAAACAGTCATTGGTGCAGATGAAAATGCATCAAAAATTAAATTTAAAGCTCCTGATATGTCGAAAATTAGTCTGCGCAAGGTCAATTGGCTGACAATTTTGGCGGTTTTGTCATATATACATGTGCTCGTCCTGATTCCACTCCTTTTTGGCCGCAAAAGTCCGTTCGTCCAGTTTCATGTCCGCCAGGGGATGGCGTTGCTGTTTGTCTGGGTGATCTTCGCGCTGTCTTTTCATCTCTACTTGTTTTCCTGGGTTTTCATTGTCTACCTTGTTGTTGCTATTATTTCCGGCATCAACAATGTTGCCAGAGGCCGTGAGCGGGCACTGCCAATTCTCGGCAAATACGTTAAATAATTTATTTCTTTGATAATTATGAATCTCTGGACACAAGCTGACGCAAATAAGCGGAGGAGCGTTTTTTTGATTTTGGGCTTTGTCGTTTTTGTTGTCGCCGTCGGCTGGCTGATCTCGTACTATTATAGTTCGCCGGTGATTTTGTTTGTGGCAATTATAGTTGCTGTCGTTCAATCACTGGTTAGCTATTTCTCTGGCGATAAAATAGTTCTGGCGGCCTCCGGCGCGCGGGAGATCGCCAAAAAGGACAATCCGCTGCTCTGGAATGTTGTCGAAAATCTAGCCATCACCGCCGGATTGCCTCAGCCAAAAGTCTATATTATTCCCGATGAGGCGCCAAATGCCTTCGCCACCGGTCGAGATCCGGAGCATGCTTCGGTCGCGGTGACATCCGGTTTGCTTGGCCGGCTGGAGAAAAAAGAACTTGAGGGTGTCATCGCCCACGAAATGTCCCATGTCGGTAACTTTGATATCAGATTGATGACAATCGTAGCGATTCTAGTCAGTGTCGTCGCATTGGTCTCACAAATATTTGTGCGGGCGCAGTGGTTTGGTTTCGGAGGCCGCAATCGTAGTGAAAACGAGGGCGGAGGTAGTGGCGTCATGGCGATTTTAGGAATAGTTGCCATTATTTTAGCTCCTATCGTGGCGATGATCGTCCAGCTGGCCATCTCCAGAAAGAGAGAATTTCTAGCTGACGCCGATGGGGCATTGCTGACGCGCTATCCTGATGGTCTGGCCGATGCTCTGACAAAAATTTCCAGATATTCTGAGCCAGTCCGGCGTGTCAGTAGTGCGACGGCGCATCTCTATATTTCCAATCCGTTGGGTGGTGGTGAAGACCCCACTTCGCCCGAAGGGCTACGCGGGGCAAGAAAACAATCAACACTTTCAAAATTGTTCTCGACTCATCCGCCGATCGCCGAGCGGATCAAAATCTTGCGGGGGATGGATGTCTGAGTTTTTAGCAACTATTAATCTCATTGTCATTGCGAGCCATTGAACGAAGTGAAAGGCACGGCAATCTATCAACTGATTGAAGCGCCTATTTTTTATGTGGTATATTGATGGCGGTATCGAGTCGGTTCCCATGGAGGTTGTCTCAATGAAGCATGTTCCCAATCCGCAAGTACCTGTCCGGACAGTGGGAGACAGGTGTCGCTGGCTCGTCCGGCGGCTCTGTCAGTGTGTCCGTGGTGAATGGAGGCGCAGGGTGCGCCGCCGCCGGTCCCCGTAGGACGGGCGTGAGCAGGCGGCGGGGCGGTTTTCATGCCGTCCCGTCGCAAGACTTACCCAACACTTTTCAAAGAATATCTCTCCCGACAAATATTTCATGTTTCGTTCTACTGCAAAAAGGTGTAATTTATCCGCTCGAGCGGATAAATTACACCTTTTTGGAAATGAAGATAATATTTTTTGATAGGTCTTTCAAACGCAAAGCCCGGCGGTGTGTTCCGTCGGGCGAGCTCGTGTGCGATCTAGTTGCTAGCTGATCGCTCTTGTGTAAAATGTCTGGCCGCGATCGGCCGGAGCCCGTGGGTGGGGCGGGCTCCGGCTTTTCGCGGTTTCGGTCGGGGGGTCGCCGTCTCTCCGCCTGTGGCGGGGAATCTCGCCGAGTTCACCGCGCGCTACTACGGACCAGACTTGCGCGCGGTTCTGTCGGCCTTCCCCACTTAGGCGGATCTTGTTGATCGCGCCGCCGCCTTACTTCAGGCGCGGCGCGTGGCCGATGCCGATGCCGTCGCGGTCGATGCCCAGAGTGGTGGTGTTGGCGATGACCTTGTTGGTCTTGCCGCGAGCCACCTCCCGGGGACTCGCCGTGTTGGTCACCGCGCCGAGGTTGGCGGGGGTGTTGGTCGCTCTGGAGAAAATGGGGGTCTTCATCGTGGTCGCCACGGCGGACGTGCCGGGCGGACCAAGGTCGTGAGTCGTCACGTTCTTCGCGATCACCACGGTGGCGACCAGAAGAGCGACGATCAACGCGAGCTTCTTCATTGAGATCTCACTCTCGCTGACTTTTGTCACGGAACTTGCTCTACGAGCAGTAATCCGTGATCTGAGCAGACTATAACAGGAAAATGAGTGGTGTCAAGGGGTTTTTGGTAGATTTAGCCTGATTATATAGTCTGGAATTAGATAAATTGTATAAAATTGGCCGTCATTCTGAATGAAATGAAGAATCTCCGGAGATCCTTCGCTCTGCTCAGGATGACAATTTGGTGATATTGAATTAGACAGTAGTAGAGGGTAAAATCAAGCTAGTTACAAGTTCATAAGGTTAGAAAGTTTACAAAGTGAATAAGGAACAAGCCAAAATTAGAATTGCCAAGCTTCGCAAATATATCGACGAAACGCGGTATAAGTATCATGTTCTCGATGATCCGGCGGTGACAGATGCTGATTATGACTCGTTGATGCGGGAATTAGTTGAGCTGGAAAAACAATTTCCCGAGTTTAGCGATCCCAATTCGCCGTCGCAAAAAGTCGGCGGTGAGCCGCTGAAAAAGTTCGAAAAAATCACGCATACTACACCGATGATTTCGCTCAACGATGCTTTTGATGAGACGGAGATGACCGAATGGTATGAAAAGTTATTACGCCTGGCCGATGACTCGGTCAAGAAATCCGGTTTTTATGCCGAAATAAAAATGGACGGCCTGGCCGTTTCGTTGGTTTATGAAAAAGGCATATTGGTTTATGGTGCGACCCGTGGAGATGGCCGGACGGGTGAAAAAGTGACGAAAAATTTAAAAACTGTCCGGAGTATTCCATTAAAATTACGGCAAGAGTCGAGATACTACGATTACGCGTTGAAAAATAGGATTGAAATCCGCGGCGAGGTTTATCTGCCGCTCACAAGCTTCGAATCATTAAATAACGAACGGAAGAAAAAAGACGAGCCGGTCTTTGCCAATCCACGCAATGCCGCCGCCGGCTCTATCCGCCAGCTTGATCCGGCCATTGCCGCCTCCCGTAATCTTGATTTTGTCGGCTACGGCCTACTTGGAATCGGGACAAAAACCCACCAAGAGGAGCATGAAATTATCAAAGATTTGGGCTTACCGACCAACAAATACAATCAATTTTGCCCGGATCTAAATTCGATATTTAATCTGCGCGCAAAGTGGGGCAAGACCAGATCAAAACTCGATTATCAGATCGACGGCATCGTCATCAACATTAATGATGAGAAATTATTCGCCAAACTTGGCATCGTTGGCAAATCACCCCGTGGTGCCATCGCCTTCAAATGGCCGGCCGAGGAAGTGACGACGATAATTGAAGACATTCAAGTTCAGGTCGGCCGGACGGGGACGCTGACACCGGTGGCGCATCTGCGGCCGGTCGTTGTGGCCGGCTCGACAGTGTCGCGGGCAACGCTCCATAACGCTGATGAAATTGCCAAGAAAGATGTCAGAATAGGCGATACTGTCGTCATCCGTAAAGCCGGCGACGTCATCCCTGAAGTCGTCAAGTCAATTAAGGAGTTACGTACCGGTAAGGAAAAAATATTCAAAATGCCAACGAAATGTCCAATCTGTGGCGGCAAAGTTGAGCAGAAAGCCGGCGAAGTCGCCTATCGATGCGTCAACAAAAAATGTTTCACGGTTCACCGTCGCCAGCTTGAACATTTCGTCTCCAAGGCCGCTTTTGATATTGACGGACTGGGACCAAAAATCGTTGAGCAATTGTTGAATGAAGGCATCGTCAAAGACGCGGCTGATTTTTTCAAGATTAAAATCGGCGATCTCGAGCCACTCGAGCGCTTTGCCGAGAAATCAAGCCAAAATATTATTGCCAGTCTTGAATCACACAAAGTCATACCGCTTGAGCGATTTATTTATGCGCTAGGAATTCCGCTGGTTGGAATAGAAACGGCAACAGATGTCGCCAAGAAATTTCACACGCTGGACGCATTATTAAAAGGCAAATCAGAAGAGTTTAATTCAATCTACGGCGTCGGCGACAAAGTCGCGGCGGCGTGCCGGGATTATTTTTCAAACGCCGATAACCGTAAATTGATTGCCGAATTATTGAAAAACGGTGTTAGTGTCAAAAATTATCATTCGCCGGTCGTCGCCAATAAATTTGCCGGCCAGATTTTTGTTGTGACCGGTAGTCTAGAAACCATGACCCGCGACGATGCGCACAAAAAAATTGTTGAATTTGGCGGCAAAATCGGCGGAGCGGTGACCAAAAACACCCATTTTGTCGTCGTCGGCGAAAATCCGGGCTCGAAGCTAGACAAAGCAAAGGAATTAAAGATCAAAACTTTGACCGAGAAGCAATTTCTCGATATGCTTAAATAAACTATGAACAACGGAATAAAACAAATTGAGAAACTCAAACATCTCGGTAAAGCCGATTTGCATATGCATTCGAACCATTCTGACGGGCGGCCGACGGTCGAGGAGATTTTGGAGTATGTTGAAAATCAGACCGATCTCGACGTCATCGCCATTACCGATCACGACACGATGGACGGTGCTTTCGAAGCGGTCGAGCTGATGCGCAAAAAGAAATATCGTTTTGAGTTAATTCTCGGCGAAGAAGTTTCGAGCAAAGAAGGCCATGTCCTGAGCTTGTTTCTGACTGAGAAAATAAAAGCTGGTATGAGCGCTCACGCGACGATCAAGGAAGTGCGGGCTCAAGGCGGCATCGCCATCGCGGCGCATCCGTTTGAACATCTGCGTTACCGCCTGCCAAATGGTCTGACGATGGATGGCGTCGGTCTGATGACATTGCTGGCGGAGAAAAAAGGCTGGCATGGCATCGAAATCGTTAACGCGACACCGACACTAGGTGCTGAAAACCTACGAGCCGCTTTTATCAACCGAACCATTCTTCTCAAGGCAGAAACCGGTTCGTCTGACGCCCATATCGTTGAAGCGATTGGCAAGGGCTACACTTTATTTGAAGGCAAAACTGCTGTTGAATTACGGCATGCCATCGCCCACCATCAGACTCAGGCGATGAATGCCAGATGGAATTTTTATGCTCTATTCCGCTACGCTTTCTTTTTCATCCCGGTCGGACTCCGCTTATTTTTCTTTACTCTCATTCATGGTAAATCGCCAAAAAAAGTTGATCTTGTCAATGTTCCGAAAGAATTTGTCGAAGAAAATAAATCTCAGTTCGAGGAATAATTTTTCCTCATTGATTGGTGATTGACCGATATGATAAGATAGTGAAAATGTTAATGTAAAAGCGAGGCATAATGCTGGATAAACAAGATTTAAAACAAATTGAAAAAATCGTTGGTGGGGTCGAAAGTCGGCTCAGTAAAGAGATCAAAGAAACGCGGATTAGTTTGGATGGTAAAATTACCAAAACCGCGATCGCTTTAGATACAAAGATCGACGGTGTCGAAACTCGGTTAAATAAAAAAATTGATGGGGTCGAGAACCGGCTGGACAAAAAGATCAACGGCATTCAGATTGACTTAAATGAGAAAATTGATGGGGTCGAGATCTCTTTAATTAAGAAAATTGAGGAATCTGAAAATAGAGTCATTTCAATACTCAGCCGTGAAATCACCGACTTGGCCGAAATTAACCACGCTATTATCGAGAAAGTTGATAAGATTTCCGAACTCGAAAAGAGGATTATGCGAATCGAACATAAAGTCGGGATTACGACTTAATACAATTTTTTCTTTTTTCGGCTATGGGAAACAACAGGGGACGGTTCTCTTTTGAATACGAAATTACACTTTTTGGTCAGTTTTTTGTTTAGATGCGGAGGTTGAACTTTGCGAGCACAAGTGTTACTATTTTAGTGTTCAAAGAATAATGGATTACCTGCCTACCGGCAGGCAGGCGGATTATTCCAATTACGGATTACCACCAATTATTATGTCTAAATTATCCAAAGAAGAAGTTGTTCATATCGCCAAGCTGTCACGGCTGGAACTCTCAGAAGACGAGAAGGCGCGGTTTGGCGACCAGCTCTCTGACGTTTTGGAATATGTCGGGCAACTTGATGAAGTAAATACCGACGATGTCGACCCGCTGAACAATGTAACCGGTCTCTCCAATGTTTATGTGACTGATGAGGTTGAGAAATCTGATATTTTGCATGATGATATAGCCAAAAACGCGCCGGAATTTGAAGGCGGATTTTTCAAGGTACCTGGAGTTTTTGAATGAGCAACCTAATATCGAATTAATCTAATAAATCGAATGTTAAATATTGGATTTATTCGACCAGTTCGACATTAGGTTGAAAAAATGGAATTATTTTCTCTCACAATTAAATCCGCATCAGAAAAACTCGCCAGTGGCGAGATTAGTTCGGTCGAATTGACCGAGAGTATTTTGGCGCGGATTAAGGCGATCGATTCGAAAGTTGGCGCATATATTACGGTGTGTGAAAAGGAAGCACTCGAAATGGCCAAGGCGTCGGATGAGCGGCGCAAATCCGGCAAGATTTTATCTGAAATTGATGGCATCCCGATCGCTGTTAAAGATTTATTTTTGACCAAGGGCGTCCGGACGACGGCCGCTTCAAAAATATTAGATGATTTTATCCCACCATACGAATCGACAGTGACGAATAATTTGTGGAAGGCCGGCGCGGTTTTGCTTGGTAAGACCAATCTTGACCAGTTCGCCATGGGTTCGAGCACGGAAACCTCGGCCTATAATACCTCAACAGAATTTAATTCGACGACACGCAATCCATGGGATCTGGATCGAATTCCCGGCGGATCTTCGGGTGGTTCGGCGGCGGCCGTAGC
>JAUSKR010000033.1 GCA_030649445.1 bacterium | reverse complement strand
GGCGCGATGATATACGCTTTGATATCTGACTCAAATTGAACTAAGGCGATATTAGCTGACCGGTTTGGATCATACTCGATGGACAGAACTTCTGCTTTTTCACCCAGATGCGTCGCAAGCGAGAAATCAATCAGACGGTATTTTCTCTTCGCTCCGCCGCCTTTGTGATTGACAACGAGCTGACCGGCATGATTACGGCCGGAAGTTCGCTTGATACCAAAAGTCAGGGCTTTATTCGCCTTAACTTTGTCGCCGTCAAATTTGAGATAACTCATTTTGCGGCGGGCATTGGTTGTTGGTTTTACTCTGACTGTTGGCATAAATCGTTTCCGAAGCTCTACATATTTACAAATCTGTTACAAATATACAAATTGGATTCATTGTTATTTGTATATTTGTATTGAATTTGTAATTTGTAGATTTTTTTAAATTACTTTGCGTGGGGTGTTTTTCTTTTCTCTAACAACAACATTTGTATCAGCAACCTTCTCTTGCCTAATATCACGATTTCTTTTGTTGTCAACTTTTTCTTGGCCTTTTCCCTTAGTGTTGTCTTTCTCAACTTCAAATAAATCAATCTTCTGACCCTTTTTAAGGGTTAAGATCGCTTTTTTAAAGTCGGATCGCTTGCCCGTGCCTTTTCTGGTTCGTTTGACTTTACCCTTCATGCAAACCATATTGACGGCAATTACTTCGACATCGAACAGCTCAGTTACAATTTGTCTGACACTATCCTTACTGGCGCTTTTATCAACTATAAAAGTGAACTGGCTTTTTCCCGCAGCAGTGAAACTTTTTTCTGATATCAAGGCGCTTTTTAGGATATTGCTGTTCATAATCATACGAAAGACTAAATGGAGCGAAATAAACGAAAAGAAAAATTCGTTTTTAGTCTATTTAGTTATTTTTCGCCTTTCGTATTAAATATCTCAGCTAGTTGATTGACTGATGCCTCAGACATGACCAGATTATCAGACGTCATCAAATTGATCATATTTAATTTCTCTGGCATCGACAGGTTGACGCCGGCGATGTTGCGGAAAGAAGTTTGCGCGTTTTTATCATCGCGGTTGAAAACAAGGCAAATTTTGCCGTCGGCTTTGATGTTTTCCAGAATTTCAACGGCTAATTTGGTTTTTGGCTCAGACAAGCTCAGATTATCAAGAACAATCGCTTTCTTATCTTTGAAAACCTGGGCAATCGAAGCCAGAATAACTTTTTTCTTCATCACTTTATTAATCCGCTGTTTGAAATTTTGTTCGTTACTTGGACCAAAGGTGACGCCGCCACCGACCCAAAGTGGTGAACGGGAAGAACCGTGTCTGGCCCGGCCGGTACCTTTTTGTTTCCAAGGTTTGCGGCCACCGCCACGGACTTGCGATCTATCTTTGGAATTGGCGACCGGGTCGCGAAGCGAAGCACGCAGATAATTAATATACAACGAAACGGCTTGCGGTGAAACTTCGACATCAAAAGCTTTTGGAAATTCCAAGTCCTTGACCTTTTCACCTTTTTGATTTAAAACGGCAACCTTCATGAATTGTTTCCAAAGCTCTACGTATTACAAATCTGATTACATATATACAAATGGGATTCCTCATTATTTGTATATTTGTATAGAATTTGTAATTTGTAGAATACTGTTTGTAATTTGTAGAATTATTTGCTTACTACTCTAATTATTCCTTTGTTCGGTCCGGGAATTGCTCCTGATATCAACATGGCTTCTGCGTCGATGTCGACAACCTTCAGATTTTTAATCGTGGTGACAGTCGCGCCCATGTGACCGGCCATCTTGCGTCCTTTGACAACGCGTTGCGGCTGCTGGGCGCCGATCGAACCAGGTTCACGAACATTATTGCCGCCATGCGAAGCCGGACCGCGCTTGAAATCGTGGCGCTTGATCGTTCCGGCAAAACCTTTGCCCTTACTCGTTGCAGTTACTTCGACGATGTCGCCGGCTACAAATTGATTTCCCTCGATTTTCCCGTTCATTTTGTAACCATCGATATCATCAAGGCGGAATTCCATAACTTTCATTTGTTTTGTCTTTGTGTCGTTCTTTTTAAGCGCGGCAATCTGGACTGAATTGTAGCCGTCCTTGGCAATAGTTTTGACTTGAGTAACTTCACACGGCAAAAAGGCCACTTTTGTGACTGGAATCATCTTTCCGTCGGCATCAAAGACGCGTGTCATACCTAATTTTTGACCAAGAATGAATTTCATGAATAGTTTCCGAAACTCTACAAAACTACAAATTGACTACTAATCTTACAAATGGGACAGGGAGAACGCGCGATCAGATCGGCATTCTCCCTAGTATCGGGATGGATGGATTCGAACCATCGACCTCTTGGGAGCTTAACACACCGGTCTTAAGCGGTCCGGAATCGGCGATGTTTTTCAATCACCGTGGTTGACCGCAACCAAATGTGGTTTGTACCAAGCGCTCTACCTGACTGGGCCACATCCCGTTTTGGATGACGATTCTTTTGTAATCATCCAAACTGTAAGCTATATGCCTATAAGTTTGGACAATTAGACAAAACAAACATTTACCACAGATCATCTTGCCATTCGACAGGAGATATCCGCAGTTTGTTACCCGAGATTGCTCAAATAACTTCAATAGATTAACCTAATTTGTGCGTAAAGTCAACCGCAGCAGTTCATAAAGTGGGAAAGTTTGAAAGTTTATAAAGTATTTATCTGCGATTAACTTTAAGAACTTTATGAACTTTTTACTTTATAAACTGTGTACTGTTTACATCTTTATTTCAATATCGACGCCGTGGGGCAGATCCAGATTCATCAAACTATCAATCGTCTTCGGGGTTGGATTTAGGATGTCGATCAGCCGCTTGTGTGTCCGCATCTCGAACTGCTCGCGGGAATCTTTGTGAACAAAGGTCGGCTTGAGAACAGTGATTTTGCTCTTCTCGGTCGGCAGTGGAATCGGACCAGCGACGGTAGCTCCTGAGCGGATTGCCGTCTCAATGATTTGCTGAGCCGATTTATCGATAATACGATGATCGTAGGCCTTCAAGCGGATTCTGATTTTTTGTTTAACAGCGTCAACCATTCTTTGAGCATATAGGACTTATGAGTCTTATGGGTCCTATACGTCCTATATTTACTTGATAATCTTAGTCACGACACCGGCACCGACTGTCTTGCCGCCTTCACGGATGGCAAATTTCAGCCCTTCGTCCATAGCGATTGGCTGGATCAATTTAACTTTTATTTGAGCGTTGTCGCCGGGCATAACCATTTCAGATTCAAATTCGATCTCGCCGGTGACGTCAGTCGTTCGGATATAAAACTGTGGTTTGTAGCCCTTGAAAAATGGGGTGTGTCGTCCGCCTTCTTCTTTGGTCAGGACATACATCTCGGCTTCAAACTCGGTGTGCGGGGTGATACTACCTGGCTTGGCCAAAATCTGGCCACGCTCGATATCTTCACGCTCGATGCCACGGAGAAGAAGACCGACATTGTCGCCGGCTTGACCCTGGTCGAGCATTTTTTTGAACATCTCGACGCCCGTCACAACTGTGTTTCTGGTTTTGCGGATACCGACAATTTCAACGGTGTCATTGATTTTAACAACACCTTGATCGATACGACCGGTCGCAACTGTGCCGCGGCCTTTGATTGAAAAAACGTCTTCGATCGCCATCAGAAACGGCTTGTCAACTTCGCGTTTTGGTTCCGGGATAGACTCATCAACTGCATCAAGCAATTCTCCAATTGCTTTGACACCATCGGCGTCACCGTTGAGCGCCTTCAAGGCAGAGCCGCGGATGATTTTGGCATTGTCGCCGTCATATTTATATTTGGTCAGAAGTTCGCGGACTTCCATCTCGACCAAGTCAATTAATTCAGCATCGTCAACCATATCTACTTTGTTTAAGAAAACAACAATAGCCGGGACGCCAATCTGGTGAGCGAGAAGAATGTGCTCACGGGTTTGCGGCATCGGACCGTCTGTCGCAGCAACAACCAAAATAGCACCGTCCATCTGTGCGGCACCGGTGATCATATTCTTTACATAGTCAGCGTGACCCGGGCAGTCGACGTGAGCGTAATGCCGTTTTTCAGTTTCATATTCTGAATGATGAGTCGCAATTGTGATACCGCGCTCTTTTTCCTCTGGCGCATTGTCAATTTCATCAAATTTTTCGACTTTGGCCATGCCTTTATCGCCTTGAACCTTCAAGATAGCGGCGGTCAAAGTGGTCTTGCCATGGTCAACGTGACCGATCGTACCGATGTTGACATGGGGTTTGTTTCGCTCATATTTTTCTGCAGCCATGTGGAACTCCTTTATTCGTATTAGGTATAACGTATTTCGTATTAGGATTATCGACTCCCCTTATACGCTATACGTAATACGGTATACGACTTATAAATTAATGATTTGCTTAAAAACTATAACAAAATTTTGGCACAAATACAATAGCATTGACAAGAAAAGATATCTACTCTACGCTTAGCTCAGGAGACGGACATGGTCAAGACCGCGTTTGAAAGACGAATGGAACTGGCCGACAGAGCAGGTGAGTATGGTCGACGGGTCTACGGCGCCTATGGCGATAGGTCTGAGGTAGGTTGCTCGATCTACCTCGCGGAGCTCGCCCTCAGGGAAGCCGAACAGGTTTCCAGTGGCTGCGACCTGTCGCCCGATCCTCGATCAGAGGCCGGGGTGCCCTACTTCCCTCTCAAGATGGGCTCACAGTGACCTCCGCAACTTCCGCCGCTCGACGAAGACCGCCAAAACTCGGTTCGTCGGGCGGTTTTCGTTTTATATATATTACTTTGCTCTCTTTTCGATAATTTCCTGTGCCACATTGCGGGGAACTTCGGCGTAGTGGGCAAATTCCATAGTTGCGGCGGCACGACCTTGTGACATTGAGCGTAGCGAAGTGGTGTAACCAAACATTGAGCCAAGCGGGACATGGGCGCTG
>JAUSKR010000008.1 GCA_030649445.1 bacterium | reverse complement strand
ACCAAAGCCATACAGGTCGATAAACCGGCCGTGATGCCGATCAGGAAAACAACAGCCAAGCTAGAAGGAGTGCCGCCGCCAACGGAAATATTAAACAGACCGGTTGAACGCAAAATAAAAAAGAGGATCAGGACGCAGACGAAAGCGATTGAGGCGTTTTTCCAAATCTCGCCGTCGGTGCTGAGCCAACTGGCCGGCTCATCGATGCCGACTTCGTAGCCGGCCTCGGTCACGGCCTGCCTGACTTCGGAGTCGCTGAGTGGGTGTTTTGAATAAACAACCGCCTCTTTATCTTTCCAGCTGACATGGATGTTCTTGATGCCGTCGATCTTTTCGAGACTGTCCCCAATCAGAATCTCGCAAGACCGGCAGTGCATGCCTTTGATTTTTATTGTCGTTTTATTCAATGTTTTCTTTCTGTCATCCCGCAACCCAAAGGGTAGCCTTTGGCTCTTGATGCGGGATGACACTACGTGTCATTTGTTCGCCCATTTTGAAACCTTGAGAATTTCGTCAATCATCTTCTGTTTTTTGGCTTCATTACTCGTCCGCATGGCGTTTTTGAAGCAGGTGTCGAGATGCCCCTCCATCAACATTTGATGAGCCGATTTCAACAGGCCAATAACGGCCAGATTTTGCTGCATGATGTCGATGCAATAGTCACCATTCTCGATCATCTTGATGATTTTATCAATGTGGCTTTTGGCCTTCCGAAAATTGACCAAAGTCTTTTCGTGTTTTCCGTTCATCTAATCTCCGTTTTAAATAAGTCTATGCTAATCATACTGAGAATAACCTGATGCACCTATGGGGTAGGTCGTCGGCACCGTCCTATTATATTTTGGATAGCAGCCATTGTCAAATCACTGCAGATCCTGCGGACTTGACAATAAAATTGCGAGATATTACATTGAAAATTAATAACTAAAAATTAGAAATTATGAACAGAATATATTTGGACAATTCGGCGACGACGATGGTGGCGCCGGAGGTCATTGAGAAGATCACACAAATAAACTCGAAATATTATGGCAATCCGTCCTCTGTGCATACTATTGGGACTGATGCGCGGCATGTCGTCGATGAGGCTCGACGGGAAATTGCTGATTTTTTTGGTTCGACTCCTGAAGAAATTATATTTACCTCGGGCGGATCGGAATCAGATAACCTCGCCATCAAGGGCATAGTTCAAAGTGTCATTGCGATATCACGAAGTGAAGAAGCAATCTATCATGAAAGATTGCCGCGCCTTGAAGCTCCAATGGCTCGCAATGACAATGCTCCGAAGCCGCACATAATCACGAGCGCAACTGAGCATCATGCCGTCTTATACACCATTGAGGATTTGGAACAAGCCGGCGTCATCGAGGCGACATATATTAAACCAGATAAAGACGGCTTTATTTCGCCCGAATCGGTCGAAAAAGAAATTCGGGAGAATACAGTTCTAGTTTCGTTGATTTATGTCAATAATGAGACCGGCGTCGTCACGCCGATCGCCGAAATTGGGGAGATGATTGAGAAGGTAAATCAGCACAGAGAAACCCCCTCTGTCTCCCCCTTGAAAATGGGGAGGATTGCATTCCATACAGACGCCGTCCAAGCGGTTGAATTTATGCCGGTCGATGTTGACGAGCTCAAAGTTGATTTACTGACCTTTACCACACACAAGATTCATGGACCGAAGGGAATTGGCGGGCTCTATGTCCGCTGGGGCGTGAAGTTAGCGCCGCAAATCACTGGCGGGTCGCAGGAATTCCGCTTGCGGGCGGGGACGGAAAATGTGGCCGGGATTTCAGCGCTTGCGGAAGCGCTGAAATTAGTACACAGTACTCAGTACACAGTACTCAGCAAGGTGGAAGTACTACGCGATAAACTAATTAAGGGAATTCAGGATAATATTCCTGATACAATTCTAAACGGTGCCGGGGCCAAGCGGGCGCCGCATATTGCCAACATCAGCTTTATGAACGCCGAGGGCGAGGCGATTATATTAAACCTTGATTTTCTTGGTATCGCCGTCTCGTCCGGCTCGGCCTGTACTTCGCGAACGCTCGAGCCAAGCCATGTCTTGACCGCGATGGGGATTCCTCCGGAGAAATGCCATGGCGCGATCCGTTTTTCACTCAGCCGCTATACGACCGAAGCGGAGATCGATAAAGTTTTGGAAGTTTTGCCGGCGATAATTGAAAAATTGAAAGCGATCGAGGATTACAAGAGTAAGCAGGTATCAGCCAAAGGCTGATCGGCCTATGGCCGAAGCGAGTAAGCTTATAAGCCTGTAAGTTTTAACGTAGCACAAGCTTTAGCTTGTTTGTTCACGCTGAAGCGTGGTCTACAAAATACTGTAGTTCAAGCTTTAGCTTGTGGTCCACCCTAAAGGGTGGTCTACATTTTTAGCAGCCCAGGCTTCATCCTGTTTCCTGGCCTAAAGGTTGCTCTCCAAAACAACAAAACCCCGCGGGCAGGTCTTGCTGCCGACGGGGTCGGGATGTGGTTGGTTCAGTCCGGGAAGACGAGGTAGCGGAGGTTGGTGGTTCTGTCGTCAGCCGGACGATAGAACGTGCCGTTTTCGTCCAGGAAAGCGGTGGGGTCGTCAGTCTTGGCCAGGCCGATGACGCGAGAGACGAACACGGGACAGGTACAAATCACGAGTCCCGGGACGATCTCGTCGTTCGCTGTGACGGCACCTGTCAGGCAGATCCGCCACTGTTGACGCGCAAACAGCAGAAGCTCGAACGCAGTTCCTGCCCGGTACCCAGCGGGGACTTCGGGGCAGGGGGTCAAGCAGGCCCACTGGACGCCGTGATGCCGTGGCGTCGGAAGAAGGCGCAGGTGAACGGCAAGCTCAGAACGGTTCGGGAAGAGCCTCTGGTAGTCCTCTGGCAGGAGCAGCATTCCGATGTGCATGTCTGGGTCGCCACCCGGTATGTCGACCGGGAATGGACCCATGATTCTGTCCAACGTGATTCTCCAGATCGACTGGCCGAGCCAGGCGACACAAGCCGATATTATTCTTAAATATAAAATTATTCAAGTATTTTCGGCTTGGCTGGTGACAAACTGGTCATTTTCAGCTATAGTATCTGGGTAAAGACACAAGATACAAGAGACAAGAAACAAAAAAATTCCAATATCCAGTATTCAAAGTTTCAAATATTTGAATATTGAATTTTGAAATTTGAGTATTGTTTGTATCTTGCTTCTTGTTTCTTGGAATTTAGACATGATTTTTGACGGGAAAAAAATGCGAGATGAGGTTTTGGTGGAGTTGACTGTGAAGGTTGCCAAGATGGAGCACAAGCCGACGCTGGCGGTTTTTTTGATTGGCGGCGATCCGGTCTCGGCCAAGTATGACGACATCAAAAAGAAATTCACCGAAAAAATCGGCGCTCATTTTTGCTTATATAAATTTGACGAGAAGGATAGTGAGCAGGAAATTATTGCGGCGATTGAATTCTTGAACGCCGACCCGGAAACTGACGGCGTTATGATCCAGATTCCAATTCCAAAGAAATTCAATCGTGATAAATTAATCGCCAAGATTAGTCCAGCCAAAGATGTTGACGGCTTGAGATTCTGTGCCGGTTTGGATTCTAAATTCCAGCCGCCGGTTGTGCTTGCTATTTTGGAAGCACTCAAAATAGCAGAATCCAGAATTAAGAATTATGAATTAAGGGATTTAAAAATCACACTGGCTGGTCACGGTTTTCTTGTCGGAGCTCCGCTAGCACGTTCTTTGAGAGAAAATGGCTCGAACCCTCTTGTCATTCTGAACGAAGTGAAGAATCTAAAAACTCAGAGATCCTTCGCTGATGCTCAGGATGACATCAAAAGGGCTGATATTATCATTTCCGCCACTGGCAGTCCGAATTTGATTAAGCCGGAGATGGTCAAAGACGGCGTCGTTCTCATCGACGCGGGCACTTCGGAGGAAAATGGTGAGCTTCGCGGCGATATCGATCCGGAATGCTATGGCAAAGCCTCCTATTACACGCCGGTGCCAGGCGGGATCGGACCGGTGACAGTGGCGATGCTGCTACGCAACCTGACTCAGAAATCCGAAATCCGAATATCGAAATCCGAAACAAATTCTAAAAAATAAAATCCAAATATTTTAAACATTTGAGCATTTGAATTTAGATATTGTTTCGAGTTTCGTGCTTCGAATTTCAAGTTTTAATTCAAGATCTCTCTACCGACTTTTTCGAGTCGAAATGACACAAGGAAATGACTAAGCAAAAAATAAAAGTCGCGGTGGGTATGTCTGGTGGGGTTGATTCGTCGGTTTCGGCACTACTCTTGAAGCAAGCTGGCTACGAGGTGGTCGGTCTTTTTATGAAACTCTGGCACGATCCGTGTGGCACGAGTCAAAACGCTTGTTGCGATGACAAGGCACTAGCCGATGCCCATTTAGTTGCCAAAAAAATTGGCATCCCGCTCTACGAAGTCGACGCCCGCAAGGAATTCAAAGAAGAAGTGACCGATTATTTTATCGATGAATATCGAAACATCCGGACGCCGAACCCGTGTGTCGTCTGTAATAAGAAAATAAAGTTTGGCTGGCTGCTCGACTTCGCACAGAAGTTGGGGTGCGAGAAGTTGGCGACGGGACATTATGCCCGCGTAATTGATGACGCGGGAAATCCGAATATCGAAATCCGAAATCCGAAACAAATTCAAAATTCAAAATTCAAATTATTGAAAGGCGTCGACGAAAAAAAGGATCAGTCCTATTTTCTCTATCAATTAAATCAAGATCAATTGTCGAAAATAATTTTTCCGGTCGGCGGGATGACGAAGCCGGAGGTCAGAAAAATTGCCGAGAAAAATGGCTTACCGGTTTTTGAAAAAGCCGAGAGCCAAGAAGTCTGCTTCGTCTCTGACAATGACTACCGCGCGTTCTTACGCCGCTATTTATCTGAAAATTCATTTAAACCGGGGAAAATTGTCGATTTAAAAGGCGAGGTGATCGGAGAACACGATGGGCTGGTCAATTATACAGTCGGGCAGAGGAAAGGCATTACACAAGTTAAAAGTCACCCCTCGACAGGGCTCGGGGCAGGAAAGTTAAAGGTTAAAAGCGACACAACCCCAAAGTATGTCATCGGATTTAATTTGGAGAAGAATGAGTTGATTGTCGGGGATGACAAGGATTTATTTAAAAAAGAGTTTGAGATTAGAGATGCGCACTGGGATGACGAGTCAAAAGTTAAAAGTGAAAAGTTAAAAGTGAAAATTAGATATAAAGCTCAGGAAGTTCCCTGTTCAATTTCCCTTATTCATAATTCCAAATTCCTAATTCGGTTGCACGATAAAGTTCGTGCAACGACTCCCGGCCAGTCGGCGGTTTTTTATGACGGAGACGAGGTAATTGGCGGCGGTATAATTCAGTAGAAAGACAGAAGTATTTGGTATAAAGTTATTAGTATATTAATAAATACTTATAACTTCATACTCCATACTAAATTCTCTTGTCTATGAATCTCAATTCACCCCTTTCTGAATTATCTGGACTCGGGCCGAAGACAATTGAAAAATTGAACCGACTCGGCCTCTTTACGGCTCGGGATTTGTTGTTCTATTTCCCACGGCGGTATGAAGACTACACCGACATCACAAAAATAGCTGATGTCGGAAACACCAAGATACAAGAAACAAGTTACAAACAAATTCCAAATCCCAAGTCCCAAATCCCAAGTCCTAAGTCCCAATCTCCAGCTCCGAGCGTTTACACCATCAAAGGTACGGTTCTGGGTATTGCCAATAAAAAAACGCGGAGACGCGGATTTACGGTCACTGAAGCACAGGTCGTCGACGACTCCGGCACGCTAAAAGTTGTCTGGTTCAACCAGCCCTATCTGGCAAAAATGTTGCAGGAGGGGAGCAGTGTTATTCTCAACGGTAAAATTGCAGATGATTATTATAGTGGTGGTTTTGTCATGGAATCGCCGACCCGGACGAATTATCCGAGGATTGTGCCGGTTTATGGCGAGACGGAGGGAATAACGAGCTGGTTTATCAGCAAAATTTTTGGCAAATTGAAGCATTTAATTGGCGAGATTGAAGAATGGTTGCCAGAAGAATGGCTAATGTCTAATGTCATTCTGAGCGAAGCGAAGAATCTCAGAGATCCTTCGGCTACGCCTCAGGATGACAAAGAGGGGCTTGGCCTCTTGCCGATCCAAGACGCTATATTGAACATTCACGAGCCAAAGAATTCGGAGATGTTGGAGCAAGCGCGGCGGCGGCTGGCTTTTGATGAGCTATTTTTAATCTCGTTACAATCGCAAATCGCCAAAGCGGAAATATTAAAACAGCAAGCCGAAAAGATTGAGACCGATATGACGGCGCTTAAAAATTTTATCACCAGTTTGCCGTTTGAGCTGACCGCCGACCAGAAAAAAGCCGTCTGGCAAATTTCCAAGGATCTGGCTAAGCCGACGCCGATGAACCGGCTGCTCTCCGGCGACGTCGGTAGCGGCAAGACAGTTGTCGCGGCGGCGGCGGCGTTTGTCACGGCTAAGGCCGGCAGAAAAACTGTTTTAATGGTGCCGACAAGCATTCTGGCCAATCAGCATTATGAGACATTTTGTCAATTATTTAAAAATTATGACATCAGAATCGGGTTAGTGACTTCAGAACGCCAAGAAATGAATCATGAATCACGAATCATGAATCATGGGAATAAAAAAGATCAAAAAATTCATAATTCAGAATTCATAATTCGTAATTCCAGCATTCTAATTGGCACTCAGGCTTTGATTCAGCCGGATATTAAAATTGATAATCTCGGTCTGACGGTTGTCGATGAACAACATCGGTTTGGTGTGCGGCAGAGAGAGGCGCTGCAGGAATTATCAACACCCAACACCCAACATCCATTGAATATTCAACAGAACAATGTTCATTTGTTGGATATTGATAGGTTGAAAATTGAAAATTTGGAGAAAATGGTGCCCCATTTTCTCAGTATGACGGCGACGCCAATTCCGCGGACGCTTTATCTGGCGCTCTTCGGTGATTTAGATGTCTCGACTTTGACTGAGAAGCCAGCAAACCGCAAACCGGTCAAGACGAGATTGGTCGATGCCTTCAATCGGGATAAAGCGTATGGGTTTGTTCGTGAATTAATCAATCATGGCCGTCAGGCGTTTGTCGTTTGCCCGCTTATAGAAGACACAGGACTAAAGACTGATGACGAAAGCCAAGGGGTCATGTTTGAGGAAGAACGCAAGACGGTGATGGCGGAGTCGGAGAAATTAAAAACTATTTTTCCCGAATTCAATATTGCTACGTTGCATGGCCGGATGAAAGCGAAGGAAAAAGATGCCATCATGGCCGATTTTGCCGCTAACAAAGTGCAAATATTGGTAAGCACATCGGTAGTCGAGGTAGGTGTCGATGTGCCAAATGCGGCGGTGATGCTGATCGAGGATGCCGAGCGGTTTGGCTTAGCGACGATCCATCAGTTCCGTGGCCGAGTTGGGCGGGCAGAGCACCAGTCATTTTGCTTTCTTTTATCCAATTCACAGTCGGAAAAAGCGATTAGTCGATTAAAAAGTCTGGAAGAAATTTCTGACGGCTATAAACTGGCTGAGATTGATTTGGAAACGAGGGGATTTGGCTCAATCCTTGGGGTTGAACAATCTGGCGTCCTGGATATGAAAATGGCAAACTTTTGTGATAAAATGTTATTGGTAGAGGCGGGTAAAGCGGCGGCCAAGATCGTGGCGAAGATTGACGAATATCCTGTGTTGAAGAAAAGGGTTGAAGTAGCAACGGAAAGCCGTCATTTGGAATAAATTAAGATACTGTATATTCAAGCTTTAGCTTGAATAACACCCTGAAAGGTGGTCTACGAGGCGCAATGTAGCTCACGCTTCAGCGTGTTTATTACCAGACTAAAGTCTGGTCTACAAAATATTTATCTGGTGGGGGAATTATGTCTGCGTTTGTCGAGCGCTATCGCTATGTGATCGGATCGATTCTACTTCTGCTGATTCTAGCCGGATCGGGCTTTTTGCTCTGGCGGGAAAATAAGTGGAAGCCAGATCAGGAAAGACGGCTTGACGCTCTTGCGCTGGAAATTGAACGATTAAAAATTTCCGGAGTGCCGGCGGATGAATTGGCGCAAGGCAGTGATGTCAACCCGAGTGATCTGATCAGCCAGATCGAAACAAAGAGCGATCCGACTCCGGCAAAATCCGGCAAAGTTGCCGGTGCCAGCACGGGTTCAAGTTCAACTTCAAGTAAAACGACTACTACGCCTTCAACAACTAAATCAACATCGAGCGAGCCGCCGCCGGCGAAACCGGCAGCATCTACCCAGACCACTTGCAGTTCATCAGCAACGAAGCCATCGTTACCAGCCGCGCCGATCAATATCAACACCGCTTCCTGTTATCAATTGATGGCCTTGCCCGGGATTGGAGCGGCGACAGCACAAAATATTATTGATTACCGGACAGCACATGGATTGTTTAAATCAATTCAGGAACTAGACAAAGTCAAAAACATTGGCACGGCAACGATCAACAAAATCAAAGACCATATCACAGTTAATTAACCTAATTATTCTAATTCCTAATTAACCTAAACAAGTCCAAAACACCAATGACTAAAACTTAGAAATTGGGATTTGAAGATTTGTTTAGAACTTAGGTCAATTAGAGCAATTAGAAATTTGCTTCTAGATCTCTTCAGCGACTTTCAAGATATCAGCTTCTTGTTGTTTAATTCCTGCAATTTTCTCAATTGTTTCATCGACTTTTTTGAGTTTGCCTTCAATCTCAGTAATTTGCTCAGTCAATTCATTTTTTCTGGAATTTAGTTTATCTTCCGTTTTTGCTAGTGAACCAGAAGTTGAGCTTGGTGTTGGGATAGCCGTTTCACTTTTTTTCGGACTGTCGTCGGGGCTTGACTTTGGCATTTTATTCCAATTTTGATCATCAGTCTTAGTTTCAAATGGCTTATCTATTGTCAGGTCTGCGCCGGTATCAATTACTGGTCCAGCTTTTTCTTTCTCATCACTCGTGGTTGAAACCACAGCATTATCGCTGAGAGTTGCTGGGGCAACTTTTTCTGGCACATTACCCCCCTGATTGAAAAGCTTCGACAAATCAGTATCTACAGTGCCTTTGTCTAAATTGCTAGTGGCCGAAGCATTTAAATCTCCGCCGGTCGAACCTTGAGCGGTTTGAGCGTCATCGTCAAAGTAAGAATTCATGCCCCTCCTAGGACTAAAAATATATTTAATTCTATTTTAAAACAATTAAAAAAT